>DATJET010000020.1:0-2976 GCA_035496295.1 Gemmatimonadaceae bacterium | reverse complement strand
GACGTGTTGAGCACCGGGTCCGCGACATCGGTGTCGGGATGGTTGATGAGCGCGCCGTCGTACGCGTCGCCCGGCACCGGCACGCCGCCCGTATCGGCGAACAGATCGCGGTAGAACGCCCGCACCCACGAGAGATTTGCGACCGCATCGCGCGGGTCCACCCAGCCGACGCTGCACGCAATGTCCAGCATCGCGTGCCGGTGGGCCGATGCGGTCGCATCCGGCGCCACCGTGTTCACCCGGCCGCCGTAGGTGGCCAGGCCCAGCATGCCGCCCATCACGTCGACATCATCGCGCACGAGGTGCGCGTAGGCCGTGTCGATCTGCTGATCCGTTAGGCGGCGGCGGAGCAGCGCATCCTTGACCTTCGAGCTCACCCCGCCGGGCGGCATCGTGAACAGGTCGGGGAACGGCCGCAGCGCGAACTCGAGCCACGACATGCGCGCGACGTCCCGCATGGCGGGCGAGCCTAACGCGCCACACACCGACCCGACGTGCCCGTCCACCAGCCCCTCGACTTCTCCGGCGGGCGCCGTGCTCACACCGCGCACGACGATCGTCCCGAACTGCTTGCGGTGGAGCTCGAGCAGCGTCCACAGCGACGCCCCCGGCGATCTCGCGGCGCTGTTGCGCTCGCACCAGACGCCGTGGTCGTGCACCAGGCGCCGGAACGCCGCCTCGTTCACCGACGACCAGCTCCACTCCGCGCGAAACGTCGTCACCGATTCCGGTGCGCGCGGCAGCATCGCCGACGGATCATCGCCCTCAGCGTTAGGCGCACGAAACCAGTAGCACGTGACCGCGCCGAGCGTCCCGCCGCCCGCGCCCGTGTTCGCCCACCAGAGGTCCCGATGCGGATCGTCCGGCTCGCGCGTCGCGATCACAGCCGTCGCGCGTCCACCCGCGTCGACCGTCACGACTTCGACGGCATACAAATAGTCGGCGGCCAAGCCGAGCTGCCGGCAGAGGAAGCCGAACGCGCCGCCGCACACGTGACCGCCCATGCCGATGTCGGGATACTCGCCGAGCGGAATTACCGTGCCCCAGGTTTCGGCGAGCGCACGGAAGGTTTCGCCCACGGTAGCGCCGGCCTCGACGCAGATAGCGCGGCGCTCGCGATCGTACGTAATGCGCTTCATGCGCGACACGTCGATGATCGCACGGACCTCGGCGTCGGTGACGAAATTCTCGAGGCAGTGTCCGCCGCTCGTGAGGGCGAACCGGCGCCCCTCGCGCACCGCCTCCTCGATGGCGGTCGCCACCTGCGCGGTCGATTCCGTTAGGCGAACGTAGTCGGGACGCGCGGTGAATCGCTTGTTGAAGTGCTTGGCGACGGCGGCGCGATATCGCGCATCATCTGGACCGATCTTCGCGGCGCCGGTGCGCGCGCCGCCGGTGGCGTGTGATGTCGTCATGTGCTCCAGTGCTGCGGAGCGACATCATCCCCGGCGACACGCGCACGGCGTACTCGATGAGCCGCTCCTATGTGGCGGACAGCGAATCGCCCAACGCGTCCAGGCGCTCCGTCCAGTACCGCTTGAGGCGCTCCGCCGTGTCACGGTCCGGCAACTTCGCGTGCGATACCGCAACCGAGCTCTTCGATGCACCCTTGGCGTAGAATCCGACCGCAATGATGCTGCCATCGCTCCAGCCAATGCGCATCGATTTGGGTGCGGTCGCCGTTCGTATCCTCACGCGCTCGCCCAACCACTCGTTGCGCCGGCGCGCGTCGGCCCATGCGTCGAACAGCGTCGCGACAGGGACGCCGAATGTGCGCGACTTGGTCGCTTCGTAGCTGCCGTCTCGCCGTTGACCGCGTGCGCGAAGCCCCTTGATGCGCTCGTAGCCCACGGTCACCATCTGCGACCACCAGTCCGGTACCTTGTACTTCGTGCTCACCAGCGTGACGATGTCACGGTGCGGCATCGCGGCGGCGCCGTGCTGGTCGAGCGCGCGCACCCAGCGGTCCCACGTGCAGCCCGTGTGCCCTTTCACTGCTGCGTCGCTCATACCGGCGAGCGACGCAAATTCGCCCGACGCCGCACCGGTAGAACGAGCGGCCGGTGCTCCGTTAGGCGAACGATGCTGGGGTTTCTTGACGATCTGCGCGCGGGCGGCAGTGTACGCTTCACCCGTCTTGCGCATGCGAGCGCGAACGAGGCGCTTGAGATCCTTGTTACTCGGCATGGTCACGACTCCTTTGGGTACACCACGAGCCGCTCCCCAGCAGCGCACGTGGTGACGCAAAGGACGACCATACGAATCCGGGAGTGTGCCCCCCTTTGCCTCGCAGCGGACCCCGGCTGGGGCGGAGTCTCGAGAGGTTGGGCGTGGATCGCCGCCGAGGACACAATGCAGCGGCCGGCCGGAGCGGTCAAGACCTCGCCGCTCAGAACAATCCGGGAAGCGCACCCCACGTCGCATCGCGGTATTCGCGATACGAAGGTCCGAAGTGCGACGCGAGGTGGTCTTCTTCGAGTCGCACCTTGCGCCAATAGGCCGCGATGAGCAGCAGCAGGCCGATGAGCGCGTGCACTTCTCCCGAGATGAGCGCGGTGCACGCGTACATGCCTAACACTGCCGTGTAGATGGGGTGCCGGAGCGATCGATACGGACCGGCGCGCACCAGCTCCTGTCCCTCGGTGGCGGCGATCGCGCCGCTCCAGTTGCGACCCAGCATGCGGCGCGACCAGACTGCCAGCGCGAGAAACAGCAGCTGGATTGCCAGCGCCGCCGCAGAGAGCAGCATCGATGCGGGAACGAATCGCCCGCGCAGCCCCGGAACGCCCAGGAACACCATCAGCTGGCCGATCGAGACGAGCGTGACGTGCACGCCGCGCGATGCGCTCGATTCGCGTCGCGCCACCGGCGCCGCGCTGTTCGCGGCGATCTCCCAATAGAGGCTGAACACCACCCACACAGCCAGCGAAATCCACAGCGGCGGCGTGTACCCGGAGAAGATCGAGGACACCCACC
>DATJET010000019.1:0-4704 GCA_035496295.1 Gemmatimonadaceae bacterium | reverse complement strand
CAGACGGCTCGGGACAGTCTGTCGCCGTGGCTTGCCTTCGAGCGTCGCATTTTCGTCAAGCAAAACGCCGCCGATGTATTGCGTAACGTGCTTCGCCACGGCTCCGAGAAGCACATGGCGCTGCTCAACGGCGAAACGATCGTCATCGGCACCGCGACCGATCCGTTCCAGCCGGCCGAGCGTCGCTTCCGCGTCACGCGCTCGGTGCTGGAGGTGTTGGCGGAGCATCCCGGTCTGTCGATCTGCATCATCACCAAGAGTCCGCTCATCACGCGCGACATCGATCTGCTCAAGCGGATCAATCGCCATTCGTCGTTGTCGATTCATCTCTCACTCATCTCGACCGACCGCGAGCTCGCGCGCAAGCTCGAGCCGCGGGCGCCCACACCCGAAGCAAGACTCCGCGCGCTCGCGCGGCTGCGCGAGAATGATTTGGAAACGGGAATCAACGTGATGCCGGTGCTGCCGGCGATCACGGATCAACCCGAGGCACTCGAACGATTGGTGAAGTCGGTTGCCGAACGTGGGGCGTCGTACGTCAACGCGTGTGCGTTGCGGTTGCGGTCGTCGGCACGCGCGCGGTATCTGCCGTTCATCGAGCAGGAATTCCCACAGTTCGCCAAACGCTATTGGGCGACGTACGCGTTCGACCACAAGGTGAGCGAGGCGTACAGCGATGGACTGAGGACCACCATGCGCGCCCTGTGCGACAAGTATGGAGTGTCGTACGGCTACTACGGGCGGGCGCCGGACGGGGCACCGGAGATTATCGAAACGCGATTCGCGGGAGCGGAGCAGCTTCAGCTCGGCATCTAGAGAGCATCACATTTCTGATTCGGTGGCCCGGAAGGGCCATTTTTTGTGGACTCCTTCTTGCTTTCGGTTTCTGGTCGGTATAGCTTGATCCCCCGCTCTTTTTCCGGCCGCGACTCAATCCGCTTGGTTCGAGATGTCCAGACCTTCTATCGCCTCGCTGCGTGCACTGATCGAGCAGCGCTTCCCGGATGCGACCCCGCTCACGGGCGGTTCGCAAACAACGGAGCAGGTGGCGACGGGCATTGGCGCACTCGACCGCGTGCTCCCTAACGGTGGATTTGCGCGCGGGCGACTCTCGGTCTGGGCACCACAGGGCGGAGCGACGGCGATCCTCCGCGCCACCTGCCACTCCGTCGTCGCCAACGGTGAACGCTCGGCATGGATCGACGGTGACAACACGGTGGCCGGCGCGTTCTGGTCCGACGATCACGGGCTCTATCTCGTGCGGCCCAAGTCGCGCATCCACGCGCTACGCGCCGCGGAAGAGTTGCTTCGCTCCGGAGGCTTTTCACTTCTCGTATTAGCGGGTGCTGAACCCCAAGGGACCGAGACCGTTCGGCTCACGCGCGCGGCGCGCGAGGGGGGAGCGGCGTTGATCTCGATCGGGTCGGCGGCTTCGATGGCGAGCCTCCGACTCACGTCACGGTTGCTGTGCTATGGCTGGCGCCGTTCGCCGTTCGGCGATCCGGCCGAAGCGCAGAACGTGACGATCCGCGTGGACGCGCGCGCGGTTGGCTGGAATGCGCACGTCCAATTTCCAATTCCGGTAACGCATCATGAGTTACGTCTGTCTCTGGAGTCCGAGCTGGCCGACCGGCGCGGACTTCCCCGCTGATCTCGTCGCTAGCCTGCTCCTGCACGCGCCGCGCGTGGCCGTCGGCGAACGCAACCTCGTCTGGGGTGACGCGCGTGGCCTGCACGGTGGCCAACTCGCCGAGCACATGCTGCGCGTCGCCGGCGACTACGGGTTCGAGGATGCGCACGCCGGCGTGGCGATGACACCGGTCGCCGCCGAAGTCGCCGCGACGCAGAGCACGACGCAGCTCGTCGTCGTCAAGCTGGGACAGGACCGCCAGTTCATCGCCCCGTACGCGCTCCACGCGCTGTCGCCGTCCGACGAGCTCGCGGCGCTGCTCACAGGCCTCGGCATCGAGACGTGCGGCGCCCTCGCGAACCTGGATGCCGAAGCCATCGAAGTGCGGCTTGGCCTCGAGGGCGTGCGTCTCTGGCAGCGCGCCCGCGCCGATGATGAGCGTTGGTTGTTCAAACTTCCCTTACGGTCGTTGCCCAGCGCGTCCGTCGAGTGGGTGGAATACGGGCTCAAGGATCCCGAGCGATTGTTGTTCGTCATCAACTCGCTCGCCGGCACCGTCTGCACGTCGCTCATCGAGCGCGGCGAGCGCGCCCGCGAGATGGCACTCGTCTTCTCGCTCGGCAACCGCACGCAGCGGACGCACGTCATCCGGTCGTCGCGGCCGAGCGCGGAGCAGAAGCGCTGGATGCGTCTCGTGCGTGAGGCCTTGGACACGATCACACTGCCCGACGCCGTAATGGGCGTGACGCTGCGCGTCGAGTCGGTGACGGGCAACGGCGGCGCGCAGGGCGATCTGTTCGATCGCGGATTCGCCAGCGCGCCGGCGGTCGAGGACGCGGTCATTCAGCTCACCGACGATCAGGGCGATGTGGTGGTGATGCCGGAGAACTCCGCGCATCCGTTGCTCGAGCAGCGGACCAAATGGATGGCGCGAACGTCTCGCACATCGCGACCAACCATTCACGATCCGCAACCCGCGCTCACGCTCCAGCTCCTTCCCTCGCCGAAAGTCGTCACCGTCGACACCGAGTCGCGCCGCGATCACGAAGTGCCCGTGCGCTATCTCGACGGCAATGAGTGGCACGACATCGTCGAAGCAGCGGGGCCCGATCGTGTATCGGGCGGACAATGGAGCAGCGCGTACACGCGTGAGTATTTCCGCTGCGTGCGTGAAGATGGAATGATGGTGTGGTTGTTTCGCGGTTCGCAGCAGCAGACGAAGGACTGGTTTCTTCACGGCTGGTGGGACTAACGCGAGGAATTGGATCGATGACACAGGTGACGGGCGCGTTCAAAGTGATGTGCTGGGAGGAGAAGCCGTACGATGAAGCGAGCGGGCAACCGAAGTTGACGCACGCCGAGGTGACGCACGAGTTGTTGGGCGGCATCGAGGGTGAGGCGTCGATCGCGTATTTGATGGGCTATCGTCCGGACAACACGGCAAGCTTCGTCGGTCTCGTGCGCGTCACCGGCACGATCGGCGACCGGTCGGGTAGCTTCGTGATGCAGGACGTCGGCACGTTCGAGAACGGCGTCGCCAAAGGCCGTTGGACGATTCTTCCCGGCTTGGGCACGGATGGACTGCACGACATCCGTGGCGAAGGCCATTTTGCGGCGACGCACGAGAGCGCCTCGTATTCGCTCGACATCGAGCTGTGACGTGTGTCGGCATACGTCGAGCTTCGCGCCCACACCTGCTTTTCCTTCTCCGACGGCGCCGTCTCGGCGGAGGCGTTGGCGAAGCACGCGCGAGAGCGCGGCTACACACATTTAGGGATTACTGATACCGCCGACTTGGGCGGCATGGCGCGCTTTGGCGTCGAGGCGATGTCGCCGCTCAAGGATCCGCTCTGCCCGAACGCCGAGCGGCACGGCGATGAGTATTGTCGTACGTGTCAGTATCCGGTGCGTCCGATTGCCGGGGCGGAGCTCAACGTCGACGGACGTCCCGCCGCGTTCCTCGCACGCGATGGCGACGGATATCGGAACCTGGCCGCGCTCGTAACGCTGGCGCGCGTCGGGCAGTGGCAGGAGTGGGACAAGAAGGTGCAAGGCAAACGGCGGGGACGCCCCAAGATCACCTGGGCGCACGTCGCCCAACACTCGGCGGGTCTTCATGCGATGACTGGGCCCGCGTCGGGCGAGCTCGCGTCGCTCATCCGTGCTGGGAAAGAGAGCGAGGCCAAGCGCTGCCTCAGCCGTTGGCGAGAGATCTTCGCGCCCGGCACCCTATCTATAGAAGTGCAGCTCCACCATACGGGCGGCCACGAGTCGGTGTTGGCGGCCGAATTGATCCGGCTCGCCGAGGAAAGCGGTGTGCCCTGGGTCGCGACGCAGGACCCGAGGTACGTCGACGAGGGCGGTCGTCTCGTGCACGACATGCTCACTGCGTTACGCTACGATCTCACGATCGAGGTCGCCGCCGAGCGTGGGCTGTTACACCCGAATGGCGAGTGGCGCTTGTTGTCGCCGGCGGAGATGGCGCAGCGGTGGAAGGGGCGCGAGGAAGGTTTGCGCGAGAGCGTGCGCATCGCGGACGAGTGCACCGGCTTCATGCTCGATTGGATGCGCCCTCCCCTGCCCGACTTTCGGAAAGCGAAGCTCGGCGTCGGGCTGCGCGACTCGGACGACAATCATGCGCTGCGCGTGTGGACGGAGGAAGGCATGCGCAAACGATGGGGTGAGCCGACGCACGAGCAGCGTGTGCAGATCGATCACGAGCTCGAGCTCATCGCGCGGCTGGGCTTCGCCGGATTCTTTCTTGTCATGGCCGACGCGGTGCGCTATGCGAAGAACAAAGGCATTCTCTGCCAGGGCCGCGGCAGCGCCGCCAACTCGGCGGTGGCGTTCTGTCTGGAGATCACGGCGGTCGATCCGGTGAAGCACGGGTTGCTGTTCGAGCGCTTTCTCTCTGATGCACGAGTCAACGGCCGGTCTGAACCGCCGGACATCGACGTCGACTTCGAGCACAATCGCCGGGAGGAAGTGCTCGACTACATGTACGACAATTACGATCGCGCGCACGCGGCGATCACCGGGGTGACGCAATGCTTCCACGCCCCGACCGCCGTGCA
>DATJET010000018.1:0-53386 GCA_035496295.1 Gemmatimonadaceae bacterium | reverse complement strand
TGACGGAACCAATTGGCGAGGCCCTGCGACTCGTCGCGGAGCGCCACCACCTGGTCGCCTTCCAAACGATAGGGGAGACGCGGTCCGTACACCCTGATCGCGCCGCCCACCGTCGTGCTGTCGGCGCCGTCCACCGAGCCGCCGGTCACGACGAGCTCGCTGTCGACGCGCGCGCCGTGGAGAAGCGTCACATCGCCGTTGATCACGACGACGCGACCAGTCACGTGTCCGCCGATCACGAGCGGTGCATCGAGCGCGGCGACGTTCCCCGCGACAGTTTGATCCTGCGCGATCGTGGTCGCCTTCGTCGCGCGCAGCGCGGCCGGTTGGTTGTAGAGGAACGCGACCGCCGACGCGTAGTCGTACGAGAGCGAGTCGATGCGCTGCACCGTGTCGGCCGCCTGCGCGGCGATGCGGGCGCCCGCGAGTGCGCACGCGAGCGCGCAGGCGCCGGCGACCAGCCGCCGCGGCCTCACGATGCGCCGCCCCAGTCGACGCCTAACCGTCGCATCCGGCGATAGAGATTCGGCCGGTCAGTGTGCAGCCGTCGCGCGGCGTCGGTCACGTTCCCGTTGGTCATCGACAACGCGCGCTGGATGAGCAGGCGCTCGTATTCGTCGAGTGCATCGTTCAGCGGACGATCGAGCTGCGCCGCGTCCGGCGGTGCGTTAGGCGACGGCGCGGTGTCGGGCTCGACGCGCAGCACCTCCGCCACGTCGGCCGCACGCACGTCGGTGCCGGCGTGGAAGATCGCCAGCCGCTCCACGATGTTCGCCAGCTCGCGCACATTGCCGGGCCACCGGTGACGCTGCAGCAGCGCCAGCGCCTCCTCGGTCCACCGCGGCGCGGGCCGGCCACTGCGCGCCCGATACACCGCCGAGAAGTGCAGCACCAGCGGTGTGATGTCCGCGGGACGCTCGCGCAGTGGCGGCAGCGCCAGCGGAATGACGTTGAGCCGAAAGTAGAGGTCTTCGCGGAACGAGCTCTCGCGCGACGCGCGCTCCAGGTCGCGGTGTGTGGCCGCGATGATGCGCACGTCCACTGGAATGGGTTTCACGCCGCCGACGCGCTCGATCTCGCGCGCTTCGATCGCGCGCAGCAGCTTGGCCTGCGCTTCGGCGCCCAGATCACCCACTTCGTCGAGCAGCAGCGTGCCCGTATCCGCGAGCTCGAACCGTCCGATGCGCCGCTCGAGCGCGCCCGTGAACGCGCCGCGCTCGTGGCCGAACATCTCGCTCTCGATGAGGTCGCGCGGAATCGCGGCGCTGTTCACGCGTATGAACGGCCGCGCGTGACGCGGACTCAATCGGTGAATCGCGGCCGCCACCAGCTCCTTGCCCGTCCCCGACTCGCCGGTGATCAACACGCGCGCGTCCGACGGCGCCACGCGCTCGATGAGCTCGCGCACGCGCGCCATCGCCGGACTCGTCCCCACCATCTCGCTCGTTAGGCCGATGTCCTCACGCAGCGCGCGCGCCTCGCGTCGCGCGTGGCGAAGCTCGAGCGCCGACCGGAGCGTGAGCAGCACGCTCTCCGGCGTCAGCGGCTTTTCGAGAAAGTGAAAGGCGCCCAACTTCGTCGCTTTCACGGCATCGGCGAGTCCGGCGCGACCGCTCATCATCACCACCGGCACGTCGGGGAGCTGCTCGCGCAATCGCGTGAGCGTCGCCATCCCGTCGAGCTCGCCGGGCATCATGAGGTCGAGCAGAATTGCGTCCGGCTCGCGCTCGGCCGCCAACCCCGCGCCCTGGACGCCGGAGCTGGCGTCGCGTGTCGTGTATCCTTCGCCGACGAGCAGCGCCGACACCATCCGGCGCAGGTTGGGCTCATCGTCGATGATGAGAATCTCCCCCAGTGGCGTCATCTCGGCGCGTTACCGCGCGTCGCTGCTGCCCGGCGCGCGCGACGGCACGCTGCCCGGTACTCCGCGCTGCGCGTTCACGGGAAGCGCCTCTGGCGCGCGCTCGGACAACAGCTTGGTGGTGAACCGCTGTCCCTCCGAGATGCGCTCGACCTCCACCGCCACCGACTCGATGGCCTGCTCCATCCGGGTCAACCGTTCCGTTAGATCGTTAGGCAAGGCTCTCGGATCGACGCCGCGCTCCATGCGCTTGGCGTGCGCCCGGGCCAATGGAAACCCGACCACGATCGCGACGACCATCAGCATACCGCAGATTGGCACGAGGACATCAGCTCCCACGGATCGTTTCCTCCAGCGCCGGCTCGGCCGGCGTCTCATTGATGGGCAGCACGAAACGGATCTCCGTGCCTTCGCCGGGACGGCTCGTCGCATCCACCGTCCCGCCATGTGCCAGCACCGTCTGACGCGCGATCGCCAACCCCAACCCCGTGCCGCCCGACTTCTCCGTGACGTACGGATCCCAAATTCGCGCGAGTTGTTCCGGCGCGATCCCACATCCGGTGTCGCGCACGCTGAGCTCCACCGCGTTGTGTACGGCACCGCCGTTCGAGTGGCCACGCCCCACACGCACCTCCACGTCGCCGCCGTCGCGACACGCATCCACTGCGTTCATCAACACGTTCGACAACGCACGAGCAAGCGCGTCGTAGTGCCCGGTCACGAGCGGGACGTGATCATCGACGTACACGTGCACCGCCACACGATCGGTCGCGATCGCGCGCGCCGCGTATCGCGCCAACTCACCCACGTCCACCGAGGCCGGCGGACCCTCCGGCAGCCGGCCGAACTGCGCAAAGTTGCGAGCCATCTCTTCCAGCCGCCGCGACTCCGTCTCCAACACATCCACTACGTCGGCAAGCCTCGGATCGGCGTCACGCTTGAGGCGCGCAACCGCCAATCGAATCGGCGTGAGCGGATTCTTGAGCTCGTGTGCCACGCGCCGCGCCGTCTCGCGGAACGCCTCGAGCCGGCTCGCTTCGCGGTCGCGCTCGCGCGCCGCCTCGAGGTCCTGCGCCATCGCACGCATGCGTTGCCGTAACAGTTCGAACTCCGGCGCACCACGCCGCGGCGGACCCGCCGGCAACGGCTCACCTCGTGCAATGTGGTCCGCCCATGCCACAATCTCGCCGAGCGGTCTGCTCAACTGCCGGCTCAAGTGCCCAGCCACGCGCGACGCCAAAAGCGCGACGAGCAACGACCCGATCAACGCCGTAACGATCACCAGTACCACGACGCGCGACGTCAAATACCCGACGCGTTTCGCCTGTACCAGCGACGCGGCCAGCTCGCGCTCGTGCGCATCGACGGCCGCGCGCTGCGAGCTCGTGAGTGGCGCCGCTCGCGCCGCTTCGATGGCGCGCCGTCCCGTGTTGGCGACGTTGTCCCACGCTTTGCTCGCGCTCAACACCGGCAACGTGCGACTCACCGCGATCGCCCCGCCCACCATCAACACCGTGGACGGGACCACCGCGAACAGCACCAAATACAGGAGTACGCGCGTGCGAAAAGTGAAGCGACTCACGATCTCCTCTTCGAGCCGCAAACTTGGACAACTCGCATTCGACCAAGAGGAAATTAACCGCCGGAGGCTCGTCGCTCGATGCCGATACCCACGATTCGCCCGCGCCGCCGCCGCGCGGCCAGCGTCTACCCGCCTCCGGTAACTAGCTATAGATTAACGCAATCGTGATCCGCCCCTTAGTCGCAGACTGATGTCGACCTCGTGGACCCTCGCACGCACGTTTGCAGCGCGCGCTGAGGAGCACCCCGATCGCGCCATGTTGATAGCGGCCGGTCGCACGTGGTCCTACGGGCAAGTGGACGCGAAAGCCACGGCGCTCGCCGCGGCGTTGGGCGAGCTGGGCATCGAGGCCGACGACCGCATCGCGATCGTCATGCCCAACTGGCCCGAGTGGGTGATCACCTTGCTCGCTGCCGCCAAACTCGGCGTGACGGTCGTCCCGCTCAACGCTCGACTCAGCTACCATGAGCTCAAGTACCAACTGCGGCACGCCGAGGTGTCCGCGGTGTTCGCGGCGGAACGACACGGCGGCATCGACTACCTCCAGATCTTCGAGGACATCATCGCCGAATTGCCGGACCTGCTGTACCTCGTCACCGTCGGCGACGAGGAGTTGTGGTACGACGACCGGATCTTCCGCTTCGAGGATCTCTTGTCGAGTGGGGAAGGGCGCGCGCTCCCACCGCGCGTGGAGGTCGATGACGATTCCGACCTCGCCCTGTTGTACACGTCGGGCACGATGGGGAAACCGAAAGGCGTGCGACTGTCTCACCGAAACCTTCTCGAAACCGCACTTCGCACCGGTGAGGCACTCGAGATGGATCCCGCCGATCGCGTGCTCGTCTCGGTTCCGTTGTTCACGATCTTCGGATTCAGCATCGTAGTTGGTACGCTCGCTGCGGGCGCGACGGTGGTCCTGGCTGACACCTTCGACGCCGAGCGCGCGATCGAGTTGCTGCGACGCGAAGACGTGACCGTGATGCACGGCGTGCCCACGATCTACCACCTCATCATGCGCTCGCCCGGGTTCGATCCGGGCGCGTTCCCGCATCTCCGCACCGGTGTCGTTGCCGGCGGTCCGGTGCACGAAGATCTCGTGCGCCGCATTCGGCGGTGGTGCGATGTGCAGGTGGCCTATGGCCTCACCGAGACGGGGCCGACGGTGACGATCACCCGCTTCAACGATCCCGACGACAAGCGCCTAACGACGGTGGGTCGCCCGTTGCCGGGAGTCGAAATCAAAGCGGTGGACTTCGTCACCGGTGCACTGCACGGGCCCGAAGCCGTCGGCGAGATCGCCGTGCGGGGCCCGAACGTGATGCAAGGCTACGCCCGCATGCCCGCGGAGACCGCCCGGTCGTTCTCCCCGGAAGGCTTCTTCCTCACCGGTGATCTCGGCATCATCGACGAAGAAGGCTACCTGCGGATTGTTGGGCGCACCAAGGAGACCATCGTGCGCGGTGGATATCAGATCTACCCGCGCGAAGTCGAAGATCTCTTGCGTGCGCACCCTGCAGTCGACGACGTCTGCGTGATCGGTGTCCCCCATGATGTCATGGGCGAGCTGGTCTGCGCGTGCGTCGTGCCAGTTGAAGGCGCGGTCATCACCGGCGACGAACTGAAGGATTTCGCCCGCGATACGATGGCCGACTTCAAACTCCCTGATCTCGTCCGCTTCTTCGATACTTTCCCCATGACCGGGAGCGGGAAGGTGAAGCGGCGAGAGCTCGAGCGTACTGTGTCGCTCGAATACACTGCCACGATAGGAAGCTCATGAACTCACGCAACATGCGATCGGGACCATCCCGGGGACCGGTCACTCCTGTGCATCGGGGACCGCAAGCGATGGCGGCGCAATCGTTCGGCGCGCCGCCGTTCGTGCATGCGCCTAACGCTGCACTCCTCATCGATTTCGACAACGTCACGATGGGGATTCGCTCCGATCTCGGACACGAGCTGCGCAACCTGCTCTCGTCGGACATCATCAAGGGCAAGGTCGCGGTGCAGCGCGCATACGCCGACTGGCGGCGCTATCCGCAGTACGTCGTTCCGCTCACCGAAGCGTCGATCGATCTGATCTGGGCGCCGGCGTACGGCTCGTCGAAGAAGAACGCGACCGACATCCGGCTGGCCATCGATGCCCTCGAGCTCGTGTTCACGCGGCCCGAGATCGGGACGGTCATTCTGCTTTCGGGCGACTCGGACTTCTCGAGCCTCGTCATCAAGCTCAAGGAATACGGCAAGTACGTGATCGGCGTCGGCATTCGCGAGTCGTCGAGCGATCTGCTCGTCATGAACTGCGACGAGTACTACAGCTACAACGCGCTCGCCGGTCTCGTGAAGTCGGGTGAAGACGAACAGGTCTCGCGCGACCCATGGGAGCTGGTGGTCGAAGCGGTGTCGCGCATGAAGCGGAACGGCGACGTGATGCGCGCCGACCGGCTCAAGCAGGTCATGCAGGACATCGACAATTCGTTCGACGAGAAGAACCTCGGCATGGCGAAGTTCTCGCGGTTCGTCACCGAGGCGGCCCAACGGGGGCTGCTCAAGCTGACGAAGCTCGAGAACGGGCAGATGGAAGTGGACGCAGCGGGCGAGGGCGCGGCCGGCGCGGCGCCGCCGGCGCCGCACGCGGCCGCGCCTTCGGGCCTAACAGAAGAGCGGGCGAACGGCACCGAGGAAACGGCGCGCCGCAGCCGCCGCGGCCGCGGTCGCGGACGCGACCGCAACCGCGGCGCCCCGGCGGCCGGCGCCGCGCGCGATGGGCACGCCGCGCCGCCCGCGGCCGAGGCGCCCTCTCCGGCCACCCCGCCCGCCGGCGAGATGACGGGCGAGCGCCTCACGCGCGACGAAGCGCTGGACCTCGTGCAGCGCGCCGTGCTGCACGTCGGCGCCACCACCGCCGAGCCCGCGCCCGCCGGCGCCGTTAGGCGCGCGGCGCGCGAGCTGTTGGGCCGCGACAGCGAGTCGCTCAACGAGCGGTTCTTCCACCGCATCCTCCGCGATGCGCACGACGCCGAGCGCATCGACCTCCGCCGCCATGGCGAGGACTACGAGGTGGCGCCCGCCGCCGCCCGCGCGGCTGCCGCCGCGCCGGCGTCGCCGGCCGCCCCCGCTGCGTCGGCCGACGTCGCGGCCGACGCCAGCCAGGCCCAACGGAGCGCCGCCAACGCGGCATCCCTCCGTCGCGGCATGCGGCACCGCGGACTCCGCACGAGCCGCGGCGGCGAGCTCCCGCCCGACTTGCTCTCCGTCGGTGTCGTCGGCCTCACGCCGACGACTGCGGTGGCCGAGCCCGAGCCGGTCTCGATATCCGAGCCCGTGACGGAAGCGGAACCGGCGACCGCCGAAGCGCCGGCGGCGCCTCGCTCGCGCGGCCG
Source organism: Gemmatimonadaceae bacterium (assembly GCA_035496295.1). Lineage (GTDB taxonomy): Bacteria > Gemmatimonadota > Gemmatimonadetes > Gemmatimonadales > Gemmatimonadaceae > JADGGM01. The sequence continues at coordinate 46,563 of DATJET010000018.1, read as the reverse complement.
CCGCGGCGGAAAGTCGACCGCACGCGGCCGCACCAGCAAAGCCACCGCCGCTGCGGCCGCCGCGTCCGAAGCACCGGCCGCCAAGCCTCGCCGCCCCCGCGGCGGAGGCCGCGCCAAAAAGAAAGCGGCCGCGCCGGCGCCGCCGTCCGTGGGAGGCGAGGGATGACCGAGAACGCCGCGCGGACTGCGCGGCGTTCTCGCATCGCGGCGCACCAGCGTCCGTTGCCGCGGTCGTTCTACGACCGCGACACGGAGCTGGTGGCCCGCGAGTTGTTAGGCGCCGTCCTGTGGTGCGCGTCACCCGATGGCGTGGCCGCGGGCCGCATCGTCGAGACGGAGGCGTACCTGGGCGAGCACGACGGCGCCTGCCACGCCGTCGCAGGCCTAACGCAACGCACGCGCTGGCTCTATGGGCCCCCCGGCATCGCGTACGTCTATTTCATCTATGGCGTCCACTGGTGCTTCAACGCCGTGACGCGCCGCGAGGGACTGCCCAGCGCCGTGCTCGTGCGCGCACTCGAACCGGTGGATGGTCTGCCGCTCATGCGCCGCCGCCGCGGCGACCCGGCGCACGATCGCAACCTGACCAACGGACCCGGGAAGCTCTGCGCCGCGCTCGCCATCACGGGCGCCTTCAGCGGCGCGCGACTCGATCGACCGCCGCTCTCGATTCTGCGCGGCAACGAGATCCCCGATGCCGATGTCGGCGTGTCGACGCGCATCGGCATCACGCGCGCCGCCGACTGGCCGCTGCGCTGGTACATCAAGGAGAATCCGTTCGTCTCGCGCGCGCCGCGCGTCGCGCCGCGCCGTCCGCGCGCCCATGCCCGCTGACGGCACGCCGCCCGTCTCCGATCGCGCACGCCGGATCTACCGCGATGCGATCGTCATCGATACCCACAACGACCTCGTCACCAAGGTGCTCGACGAGGGATACGACCCGCGCGTCCGCCACACCCCCGCGCAGGGGCACACCGACGTGCCGCGGCTCATCGAATCGGGCATCACCGCGCAGGTCCTCGCCGCATGGGTCGACGCACCCTATGCCCAACGCGAACGCGGTGGTGCGTTCCAGCGCGCGCTCCGCTACATGGACGAGATCCACGCCATCGTCGACGCGCACCCAGGCGCGCTCCGCTTCGCGACCGGGGCGGCCGACGTGCGCCGCGCCAAGGCCGACGGCGTCGTCGGGATTTTCATCGGCGTCGAAGGCGGACACGCCATCGAGGACTCGCTCGACAACCTGCGCGAGCTGAAACGGCGCGGCGCGTGCTACCTCACGCTCACGTGGAACAACGGCAACGAGTGGGCCGGCTCGTCCATCGGCTCCGGCGACACGCGCACCGGCGGCCTGACGACATTCGGCCGCGCCGTGATCGCCGAGCTCAACCGGTTAGGCATGCTCGTCGACGTCTCGCATACGTCGAGCGAGACGCTCACCGATGTCCTCGCCGCATCCGACGCGCCCGTGATCGCCTCGCACTCGAGCGCGCGCGCCATCGCCGACCACCCGCGCAACCTCGCCGATGACGAGCTGCGCGCCATCGCCGAGCGCGGCGGCGTGATCTGCGTCAACTTCTATTCGCGATTCATCGAGGTGCGGATGCGCGACGCTATGGATGCAGCCGAAGCGCGCGTCGAGCGAGAGCCGGCCGGCACCGCCGCCCAACGCGCCGCGCGCCTCGATGCGCTCCTCGCCCGCATTCCGCCGACGCCGCTGTCGATCCTCATCGACCACATCGACCACGTTGCCCGCGTCGCCGGCATCGACCACGCCGGACTCGGCAGCGACTTCGACGGCATCCGCCTAACGCCGGCCGGCCTGCAGGACGTCACCGCATACCCGCGCATCGCCCAGGCCCTCCTCGATCGCGGCTACTCCGACGACGACGTCCGCAAGGTCCTCGGCGCGAACGTGCTGCGATTGATGGACGACGTATTGGGCGGCGGCGACTGATGCGCTGCACTGCCTGAGTGCCGGTCTTCCACGCATGAGGAACACGGATCGAGCGGATCGAACGGATCCCTCGGCTGCGAGCCGTAGCTCGTCGCGGCGAAGCGAGGCCCGTCTGTAAAGGATCGAAGGATAACGACAATGATGCAAGAGATGGGGAGGATTGCCTCGACATCAGGAGAGCGCGACGCGCGCGCACATAGCCGAATGCATCGTGCGTTAGGCATCTTGATAGGTTGCCTGGCAGGCTTGCGCCACACAATGACCGTCTCATGCTGTTGTTTTTCCTGACAACAAGCACCTCAGCGCGTTGAAGACGCCTTGTTCCCGCAAGTCGATCAGAATCAGGTTCGCTGTCGCATCACGAGCGAAGTGGCACGCGACGAGCGCGCAAGTCGCGCTCTCCCTGATGTCGACGCAATCTTCCCCATCCCTTGCATCATTGTAGTTATCCTTCGAGTCCTTGACAGAGCAGCCGGCTGCCGCCGCGACGAGGCACGGCTCGCAGTTGAGCGATCCGTTCGATCCGCTGAATCCGCTCAATCCGCGTTCCTCATGAGCGTGGACGCCCAGCTCCCGCGACTCATTGGCGCCAGCCCGCGCGCCGGCGATCCTGCCAGGCACAGACACGGCTGCCAACAAAAAAGGAGCCGCGTCTAACGCGGCTCCTCGTTTCATGTCCCCGTCCTGCGCGACTCGGCAGGTTACTCCGGTCTGTCGATCGACGAACCGACGTTGTACCGGATGCCGCCCTCGAGCATGTACGTCGACCGGCCGTTCATCAGGAAGTTCGCCGCCGACGGCATGTAGGTCACCTGGCCGAACAGCGAGAAGCGGCGATACGACGCCTGCAATCCCGCGAGCGCCGTGAAGGAAATTCGATCGCGGTTGTTCTGCAGCTGATCGGAGATCTGCGGCTCGAGCAACGGATCCGCGGGCTGGTCGATCTGCCCAACTTGCTGAATCAGATTCATCGAGAACCCGACGCCGCCGTACGGCCTGAGCGCGCCCCACTGCACCGGGAACGCCAGGGCCGCCGCGCTGTACCGGCGCATGTCCTTCATCGCGACGCGGTACCTGTTCCCCTGATTGTCCATCACCGCCGACGTCGTGTTGAAGAAGTCCTGCTCGCCGGAGATGTAGAGTCCACCTTTGTTGCGCGTGACGATCATGTCGAAGCCGATCGACGGCGCGACGTGGTTGGAGACCGTCGTCGTCGAAAACGTCATGACGCCGGCCTTCGCTCCCCAGAACCACGAGTCCTGGAAGGGTCGGTTCGACTGGGCCGCACCGACCGCCGGTAGCAGCGCCGCGAGGGCGAGCCCGGAAGTCATCCATCGGACCGTGCGCATGGTGAAACTCCTCATGTGTGGAAAATGAGAGGGCAGAGTATTAAACGCGAGGAACTGGGGATGTGCGTGCGGCAGTAGCTGTTGTGAGCCGTCCCGCTATGGCCTTAAGCTCATGTCACAGACGAGGGTGACGCAGAGTGGTCACGCGGACCGGCGGAGTCCGTCATCCTGACATCATCCTCGAGCAGAGCCTAGCAGACCGATCTGCTTGACCGCGGGCGTCGTGTCCGCCAGCTTGCCGAAAGACGCACATGGGCGGGGCCCCCACCGGGAGTGAGAGCATGAGAGAAGACGCCACCGCCACGCATCCGCCCGTCGAGCAGTTCCACAGCGCCGTCTACGGCACCGTGTTCGGACGACGAATGGAAGCCGTCCACCGTCTCCGCGCCGGGGATGCGCTCATCCTGGTTCCCGACCCGCCCGGCACCGACAATCCGGCCGTCTGGGTCCACGCCGCCGGCGGCGACGTCGTTGGGCACCTCCCGTTTGCGGTGTCGGGCTGGCTCGTGCCGTGGATGTTGCGGGGGGGCCGGTGTCGGGCGCGCGTCCAGCGCGTCGAGGCGGACGACGTCGCCAGCTGGAAGCGCGTCATCGTCCACCTCACACTCGCTGCGATCTAACTGAGTTAGACGAGCCCCAGTTGCGCGCCTACGCGCTGGAAGGCGCGCACGGCGGTGTCGAGGTCGTCGCGCGTGTGGGCGGCCGACAACTGGCACCGGATGCGCGCGTGGCCCTGCGGCACGACGGGATAGCCGAAGCCGGTCACGAAGATCCCTTCATCGAGCATCATCTCGCTCATCCGGATGGCTAACGCAGTCTCGCCGACAATGATCGGCACGATCGGCGTCTCGCCCGGGATTGGCTTGAATCCCGCTTCGGTGATGGCGCCGCGGAAATATGCCGTGTTCTCCCGCAGCCGCTCGACGCGCTCGGGATGCTGCTCAATGAACGTGACCGCGGCCAGCGCGCTCCCCGCTACCGTGGGCGGCAGCGCATTCGAGAAGAGCTGCGGACGCGAGCGCTGCGTGAGGTAGTCCGTGAGCGCCGCCGATCCGGCCGTGAATCCACCCGCCGCGCCCCCTACCGCCTTGCCGAGCGTCGACGTGATGACGTCGACCTCGCCCAACACACCGTGATACTCCGCCGTGCCGCGCCCGCGCATGCCCAACACGCCCGTGCCGTGCGAGTCATCCATCACCACGATCGCATCGTACGTGCGCGAGAGCTCGAGAATGTCGGGCAGCTTCGCGATGTCTCCTTCCATCGAGAACACCCCGTCCGTCCAAATGATGCGCCGGCGCGCGGTGCGCGCTCCGGCGAGCTTCTCCTCGAGATCGCGCATGTCCGAGTGCTTGTACACGGCGGTCGTGCACTTCGTGATCGCCTTCGCCAACCGGACCGAGTCGATGATCGATGCGTGGTTGAGCGCGTCCGAGATCACGAAGTCACCCTCTTCCACGACCGTGGCGGTGAAGCCCTCGTTCGCGTTCCAACACGACACGTACGTGAGTGACGACTCCGTACCGACGAACCGCGCGAGTGCCCGCTCGAGATCACGATGCACGGTGAACGTGCCGCAGATGAACCGCACGCTGCCCGTGCCCGCGCCGAACGCGTCGAGCGCGGCCTCGCCGCCCGCGATCACCGACGGTTCCGCGGACAGTCCCAGATAATTGTTGGACGACAGGATGAGCACGTCGCCGCGCCCCTCCATGCGGACGTGCGCGGCCTGCGGCGACTCGAGGTAGTTGAGGCGCTTGTAGACGCCGTCGCGCTTGAACGCATCGAGGGCGCTGGTCAGTTGCGTGGTGAAGTTCGAATTCACGGCAGGATCGGGAAAGGGAAGGGCGCGCGCGTTAGGCGATCTCGAAGATCACCTTGCCGGCCTCGCCGCTCTTGATCGCGTGGATGGCCTCGTCGGCGCAGTCGAGGGGGAACCGGTGCGTGATCACCGGCGTCGGGTCGAACTCGTGCGAGCGCAGGAACCGCGTCATCTGAATCCAGGTTTCGTACATGCGTCGACCCGTCACGCCGTACACCGTCACGCCCTTGAACACGAGCTCCGTGGCGAAATCGAATTGCATCGGCTTGGCGGGCACGCCCAGCATCTGCACGCGGCCCGCAGGGCGCACCAGCGCGAACGCTTGATGAATCGCCGACGGCACACCCGACATCTCCAGCACCACATCCACGCCCAACCCGTCGGTATGCTGCTTCACGGTACGCTCCACCTCGTTCGGATGCACCACGTCGTCGGCGCCCATCCGCTTGGCTAACGCGAGCCGCGTCTCGTTCACATCCGACGCGATGATCCGCGATGCACCCGCCGCGTGACAAATGCCCACCGCGAAGATGCCGATCGGACCGCACCCGGTGATGAGTACGGTTGCGCCGGGAATCTCGGCTGTGAGTACGGTGTGAAAGGCGTTGCCCATCGGATCATGAATGCCGCCGATGTCGAACGAGATGTCATCATCCAGATGCCACACGTTCGTCGCGGGCATTGCGATGTATTCCGCGAAGCAGCCGTCACGATCGACGCCGATCACTTTCGTGTACGGACACGCGTGCGCGTTGCCGGTTCGGCAGAGCAGACACCGTCCATCTACGATGTGTCCTTCGGCCGTCACCCGGTCGCCCACTCGCACGTCGGTGACCAACGAACCGACGCGGGAGACGTCGCCCGCAAATTCATGCCCCACGACGAATGGTGGATGACAGCGCCCGCGCGCCCAATCATCCCATTCATAGATGTGAACGTCGGTCCCGCACACGCCGGCGCGACGCACGCGAATCAACACCTCATCGTCGCGAATCGTCGGTACGGGCACATCCTTCAGTTTGAAACCGGGGGCAGCAGTCTCTTTGACGAGCGCTCTCACGCGAGCTATGGCTCCAATCGATGGTCAGGTAGCGTCTTCACCGACGTACGGCACCCGTCGCCGCGCCGGAAAACTGTCGCTGCACCGCGGACGACGCCAGGGGAATGCGGCGCACGGTGCGTACGACGGTCAGAAGACCGTGCCGATCTGCCCGCCATCCACTGCGATCGCGGTTCCCGTCACGAAGCTGGCTCGCTCCGACGCGAGAAACGCGACAACGGATGCGAGCTCCCCAGGATGTCCCGAGCGCCCGATCGGAATCGCGCGACGTCGGTCGGCGAGCACTTCGTCCAGTGAGCGGTCTTCGCGCCGTGCGCGCCCCGCAGCCAACGACATCGCGCGATCCGTATCGAAGTGTCCGGTGAGAATCGTATTCACCAGCACGTTGTCCTTCGCGCAATCGGTGGCCAACGTCTTGGCGAAGCCCGCGAGTCCCGCGCGCGCGGTGTTCGAAAGGACCAACGATGGAATCGGCTGCTTCGCCGCGGTGGACGTGAGATAGATGATGCGACCCCACTGACGACGTCGCATGCCGGCCACGACCTGATACGTAAGGCGGATCGATGCAAACAGGTTGAGCTCGATCGCCGCGCGAAACTGCTCCTCGGTTGTGTCTTCGATGTCGGTTGCGGGAGGTCCGCCTGCATTCGCGATGAGAATGTCGATTGGGCCGAGTGTGGCCTTGGCTTCTTTCACCGCCGCAATGATTGCCGCTCCATCCGTGACATCCGCCGTCAACGGCAGCACACGGCGACGCGACTCGGCGGCGATCTCGCTCGCGGCGCGCGTCAACGTTTCGCTGCGGCGCCCAACGATGCCAACTGACGCACCTTCGATCGCGAGCTCACGCGCGACGGCGCGGCCGAGCCCGCTCGACGCGCCCGTGACGAGCGCGACTCTTCCCTCTAACCCGAGATCCACTCCGGCCTCTCCTGCGCGCAGTGTGATGCTCTGTAATACTACAGAATGGTGCGCGCCGAAACCGCCGTCAGCCCAATGCAACGATCCGCGCGATGCGCGCTGCCGCATGTTCGCCGCTCGCGACGGCGCCTTCGATGAGCGGCGTCGTGAGAAAGTCGCCGGCGAGCGCGATGGGCAGCGCGATCGAATCGGCCAATGCGGCGCCAGTTGCGCGGTCGCGCACGAATCCGACGTACGGGATAGGCGATCCGGGCTCGAACCGATACACGCGTGCACGCGTCACGTGACCGCGCACCTCAGGGACGAGTGCTTCGACTTCAGGCAGCATTTGCGTGGCGATCGATTCCGGTGATGCCGCACGCAGTGTGTCGAATGCTGCCGGCGTCGGCCACGCGAGCACAGCGTCGCGTTCCACCCGCGCCGCGTGCTTCGCACCGTGCACCACGCACGCGCTCACAGCGCGGGCGGTGCGCACGTCCTGAAACACGCCGAACGCGTCGCGCGGCGGCACAGAGTCGAGCGCCAGGGCTAACGTGAGCGTGTCCCGTATCGGAATCGCTGCGAGCCAGCGAGCGAGCGCGTCGTCCGGAGACAGATGCGGCGCGAGCAGCGCGTGCGCGGTGCGCGGATCCGTCGCGATCACGACCGCACTGCCTTCCCATGTTCGCCCCGACGCATCGCGAGTGGACACGCGAACCGCGCGTCCACCCGCGTCACGCTCGACATCCAGCGCAGCCGCGCGCGTGTCGCGCACCACCTCGATGTCGGCGAGTGCGCTGCCCAACGCGGCCGACCAACCGTCGACCGGCGCCAGTGTATCGCCTTCGCTGCCGTATCGCCCGAGCGTCAGATAGAACGCGAGCGATACCTTCGACGCCTCGAGATTGTAAAACCCGTTGCACGGCGGCTCGGCGAGCGTGTCGGCGGCCGCCGGTCCAATGCGACGCTCGACGAACGCGCGCACGCTCTCCATGTCCAACGAAGGCGGCGTCCGCGTGGCCGACGCGTCGAGCGCGTCGTGATAGCGCGCGAGCAACGGCAGCAGCTGCGTCGCCAATCGCACTTTGTCGAGCGCGCTCAGCCCGCTGAACGAGAGCAGACTGCGCAGCGATCCGAACCGCAGCGGAAGGCGCTCGTCGCCGCGGACGACGATGTCGTGCGCCGTGGTGCGTTCCAACTGTGCGCCGAGCAAGCGAACCGTGCGCGCGAATCCGCTCGTGATCAGCTGCGCGCCCGTGTCGATCGGCAAATCGTCCGACACATCGCTGCGTGCGCGGCCGCCGAGCGTTGGACGCGCCTCGATGAGCGTGACGCGCGCACCGCGCGCACGAAGCGACGCGGCTGCGGCGACACCGGCGAATCCGCCGCCGATGACGACGACACGCGCATCCGTCATCGTGTGCGGCCATCCATGCGCGACGCACGAATCATGCAACGAATTGCGTTTGTGCTATTGCGTGTGTTTTTCATCGTTCCTATATTCGCGCAAGGGCCGCACGCAGCAATCTCTTGTCGAGGTTCGTGAGTGGCGCGAATAATACTTCGATACCGCAGTCACACATCACAGCAGCCGGTCGCCAAACTCTCCGTGAGTGGCGCACCGACGCGGTCCCCGTCTCACTCAACGCTTCGTCCCCGCCTCATCGTCAATTGTCGCCGCGCCGGCGTCCGTCGGCGCGGCGTTCTTACATCGCGTGCGTCCGCGTTAGCGACAACTCGCGGGCTGCATGCGTCGTGCACGCCGTCGTGCATCGGTAACATCGCAGGCGTGACGGTCGTCGATGGACAACGTGCGCTCCTAACGCGGCGTCGCGCGATGCACGCCGATGTCGTGGGGCGCGAGATGCGGGCAGCATCGAAGCCGATGATCGTTCGCGGTTGTTGCTGACGCGCCGTACGATGTCGAATGCATCGACCTCGACATCGAGGTCGTTCAAGCGTGCGGCAGGTGCCAATGGCGCTTGCCCACATCGCCGCCGGTCCACCGGGGGATCGGTCGGCACCAAAACTCCTTGAGTGGAGATGAACCCATGGCAACGCGGAAAAAAGGCGCCAGAAAGAAGTCCGCTCGCAAGGGCGGTCGGAAGAAGACCGCTCGGAAGGCCGCGAAGAAGCGGAAGTAGCCAGTTAGTCGTAGACGTTGAAAACAACAAAAGAGGCCGGCGTGAACCGCCGGCCTTCTTTTTCGTACCACCGCAGCTTCGTCGACTCGATCGAGCGAGCCCGAATCCTCAGGCTGCTCGCGGTGCCTTGCCAGCCGTGTCCCGCTCCGGAGCTGGTCCCCACATGTACGCCCAGAATGCAGGTGTCGGCTCGTCTCGCTTTCCGTTCGAGATCACGATGCCTACCGGCTCGACACTCATCTTATCTTCGGTGTGCCCGTCATTCGATGCAGCCATCGATCACCCCTCGATTGATTGACTCCGCGACACGTGCGGAGCGATAGGCCGCAAAGCAGCGTATGTGCCACGCCCGCCACACACCGTTAACGCGTTATTCGACAGACGTTTGCACAAAAAAAGGACTCCCCGCACGGGAGCCCATCGACGCGGAATGACACGTCACGGCGAACGTACTCTGTGTCGAAACGCTACGCGACTTCCTTGCGCGCGAGGAAGGTCTCAGCACCATATCCCAAGCCGACCCCGCCGCGCTCGACCGTGATGTGCCATCCGCGATAGCGATCGCGCAGCTCTTCCAATGGTAGGGCTTCGCCACCCACGGATCCCTCGACCACGTGAACACCACCGGCTGTGGTCGCCTGCTGGAGTAGCTCGATCGCGCGCGCCCGTTCGACCGCCGATAGCCCGCTCAACGCTGCCGCCGCAACGACCACTGCGTTGAGCGGACGGTCGGGCGACCAGTTGGCCAGCGCCTCACCAACACATCTAACTCGGCTCGTGAGACCGACTTCGGCGGCCGCGTTCAACACGCGCTCGAGCACATCCTCGGTTGTATCGACAGCAGTAACCGCACACCCATTCGCGGCCAAATAGATAGCAGGTCCCTCGGCGCTCACTCCAGCGACCAGCACGTGGCCTTCGGCCACCGAGAGCGCCGCACGCGCCAATGCTGAGTCGGCGCGGAATCCCCATCGCTCGGGGCGGCTGAACTCTTTGAGCGACTTGAGCCTACGCTTTCGCCATGTCGCAAACGACGGCAGGCGAAGCCGGCCCTGGATGATTCGGTCGACTTCCGCGCAGAGGAGGATTTCGGTGAGCGCCAACTGCGGTTGCGACTGCAAGATAGCCACTGCATCGTCGCCGATCTTGAGGATCGCGCTGCGAGGAATGGATTCCTTGTAGTTCTCGATTTCCCGCTCGACGAACAGCTCGTACTCGTATCTGAGAGAGCGTGGTCGTTGACTCATTTTGGCGCAGGCGCGGGCGACGAGGGAAGTGTGTACCTAAAGTAGAACTTTGTCCGTCGCGCGCAAGTCCCTATGCAGGTTCGACGTGGACTGTGACGCTTGATGCACCAAGTTCAGTGTGCAGTCTTGCCTCGACTGCGTCGGACACACGATGAGCGGCTTCGACGGACGTGTTCCGGTCGACGCCGATGGTCACTTCGACTAGAAGCACACCAGATGCCATCGCGCGGGATCGTACCGAACGGACGTCCCTCACGCCCGGGACCGCACTCAGTAGCTGGCGAATCTCGCGCGCGTCAATGGCTCGTTCATCGACCAGGACCGGCACGCTCCGGCGAACGATCTCGAAGCCGTTTCGGGCGATGACAAACGCGACGGCGATGGCCAGGTACGGGTCAACGATTCCCCATCCGTGGCGCGTCACCAGCAGTGAGGCCAAGGCGGCGCAGGTGACGTAGACATCGCTCCGCGTGTGCGCGGCGTCTGCTAACAGAAACGCACTCTGGAGACGTTCGCCGCGGCGTCGTTCGTACCACACGACGAGCACGTTCACGAGCATCGTGCTCGCGACCAGCGTGACTTGCGGAATGCTTGCGACGTGCGGGATCTCGCCGCTCACGGCGTCGTGCACGCCCTGGCGCAGCAGCTCGAAGCACGTGATCGACAAGAATCCGACGATGCCCAGTGCGCCTAACGTCTCGAATTTCTGATGGCCGTACGGATGCTCTTCATCCGGCGCGCGCGATGCGACGCCCACCAGCACGATGCCGAGCAGATTGTTGAAGACATCGAGTCCCGACTCGAGCGCGGCGCCGAGCACCGACAGCGCGCGCGTGTGCACACCCACCGCGATCTTGATCGCGACGACGAGCACGTTGAGCACGAGGATGACGAGCAGCGTATTCCGGACAGCGGGTGCGCGCGCCGAGCGAGGTCCGGGACCGGGTGATGGCGATGCGGCGTGCGCGGGGCTGGACACGACACAAGGATATGAGGTGCCTGGAATCGGAGCCAGGTGGTGCGCGATAGATTCCGGTGTCGCGTCATCATTTCGTCGTGCGAGGTCGTGATGCCGGAGCTGCCTGAAGTCGAGCACGCCGCGCGTGTCTTGCGCGCCGCGATCGCTGGTCGTCGCATCGTGCGGGTGCGCGTGTTGCATCCGGCGCTGCGCCGGAAGCTGCCGCCCTCGGCCCAGCGTCGCCTCAGCGGCCGGGTCGTGCGGGATGTCGTGCGTCGCGGCAAGCACCAGGTGCTGCATCTCGACGACGGCACTGCGTTAGTCGCGCACTTCCGCATGACGGGTGATTGGTCAATTGGTGGCGTGGACGATGCGCGCGAGCCGTACGCGCGCGCCGAGCTCGAGCTGGACGATGGCAGGCGCGTGACGCTCGCCGATCCCCGTGCGTTAGCCACGCTCACGCTGGCGGCCGATCCGGCCGACGTGCTGCCGGTGTTGGGCCCGGAGCCCGACGATCCGGCGCTCACGCCTGCGTCGCTCGCCGCATCGCTCGCGCGCCGGCGGGGTGCGATCAAGCCGGCGTTGCTCGACCAGCGGGTGATCGCCGGCGTCGGCAACATCTACGCCGCCGAAGCGCTCTGGCGCGCGCGCATCGACCCGCGGACGGCGGCTCGCTCGTTAGGCGCGGCGCGTCTCACGCGGTTGATCGCTGCGATCCGCACGGTGCTGCGCCGCGCACCGGCCGGCCGGTACCAAACCGAGGTCGCGGTTTCGCGGTGGAATGTGTACGACCGCGAGGGCCTGACGTGCCGCCGGTGCGGAGGAACGGTGAAGCGAATCGTGCAGGCGGGGCGGTCGACGTACTTCTGTCCGAAATGCCAGGCCTAGTGAAGCGCGTCTGAGTCTAGGATAGCGCAATTGGCGGCAACGCCGAGACTCGTCCGGTGCTCGTGCGTTGCGGGGCGGGACAGTGACTTCGACAAAGGCTTGAAGGGATAACGAAAGTGAAACAGGGATAACGAAAGTGATCGTTCTGCGCGGAGGGAAGTACGGTCGCCAATGGTTAGTGAGGTCTTGTGTTTGTTACCAAAAAACACCTCCTCTCATCCGTTCGGCAACGCACTTCCCTCCGCGCAGAACGATCACTTTCGTCATCCGTGGTTTCACTTTCGTTATCCTTTTGAGCCTTTGCGGTTTTCCTCCTGTTTCCGGGCGCGCGAAGGGATTAATCCGCCTCGACAACGGCCGCCTTGATGTATCCCGTCTCCGGAATCGTCAGCACCTCTGGATGGTCCAATGGCTGACCGAGGAACTGGCGCAGCGTCATGCGGCGACCGCTGTCCGCCGCGGCGCGCGCGAGCACCTCGAGGAACAGCGGCTTCGAGAGATGGAAGCTGCAGCTCGCGGTAAAGAGAATGCCGCCGGACGTGAGGAGACGCATCGCGCGCAGGTTGATCTCCTTGTAGCCGCGGAGCGCGGACGCAAGCGCACCGCGCGTCTTGGCAAACGCGGGCGGGTCCAGCACGATCGTGTCGTAGCGATCGCCGCGCGACTCGGCCTCGCGCAGGAAATCGAACACGTCGGCCTCCACGAAGTCGATGGTGTCGATCGCGTTGCGCGCGGCATTGTCGCGAGCGCGTGCGAGCGCGGCGAGCGAGCTGTCGACGGCCGTCACGCGGTCGGCGCGTTGGGCGAGGTGCAGCGCGAACGAACCGTGATAGCTGAAGCAGTCGAGCGCGCGGCCGCGCGCGAGCTGGCCGGCGAGCACACGGTTCTCGCGCTGGTCGAGGAATGCACCGGTCTTCTGCCCGTCCCACGGCGCGGCGAGATACCGCACGCCGTGCTCGCGGATCTCGATCTCGCGCGGGACGTCACCCACAAGCAGCGTGGTCTCGCGTGTAAGGCCTTCCTTCGTCCGCACCGCGGCGTCGTTGCGGGCCAGCACGCCGAGCGGTGCGAACACGTCGACGAGCGCGTCGACGATCGGTGCGCGGAACGTTTCGAGCCCGGCGCTCAGCAGCTGGATCACCAGCCACCGGTCGTAGTGGTCCACGACCAGCGACGGACATCCATCCGCCTCGGCGTGCACGACGCGCCAGGCGGACGCGTCGTCGCCTAACGACACGCGCCGTGCGGCGCTGGCGCGCAAGCGGTGGCGCCACCATGCGGCGTCGATTACCGCGTCGGCGCGCGCGTCGAGGAGGCGAAGCGAGATCTCCGAGGCCGGACTCCAGAGTGCCCAGCCTAACGGACGGCGCGAGCCGTCCCGCACCAGCACCGCGCCGGCCGGGACGTCCGGCCGGCGCGTCACATCGCTGCGATAGATCCAGGGATGGCCGTTCGCCCACCGGTGCGCACCCTTGCGCGACACCACGGCATCGGCGCTCACTGCCCGGTCGTCGCGGCCGTTCCGCCGGCGGCCAGCACCAGTCGCCGGAGTTGCGGGATGATCGCCAGGCGCATGAGACCACGCGGTGCGGCTAGCGAGTCCAACCGCGCCAACCGATCGGACGTCCACGTGCCAACCGGAGGCGGTTGGCCACCGCCCAGATAGCGGAGCGCGTCGGCGCCGATCGCGCCCGCCGCCGCGAGTGCGGCGGCCGCGCTGTCCGCGTCCGTTAGGAGCGGCGCACGCGCGCGCAACGTTGCGACTTCGGGCGCGATCGCCTGCCACCGCGCAAACATCGTCGCGAGTGAATCGCGCAGGCCCGGGCCGCGCGACGGATCCCGAAACAACGTGTCGAGCAGCGCCGACAGCGCGCGCCCGCCGGCCGCATCCGGCGTCACGATGTCGCCGGGCTCCACGAGCGGCGTGAACCCCGTTGGGCGACGCGTGTGCATGCGTTGGCCCAGGCTCACCGGCTCGACGACGCGCTGCAGCGCGCGCAGCGGCGCGATCCGATCCGTCTGCGCGATCAAGCGCCACATCGCATCCGGACCCGAGAGATGATGCACGCCGACATCCGCCAGCTCTACGCTCACCGCCGCGAGCCGCCGGTACATGTCGTTCGGGTTCACGATCGTCGCCGGCGACCACAACCGCTCGGCGATCGCCGCAGTGCGCGGCCAGATACGCGAGTCGATGGTCTCCGGCGTCACCAATTCACCCCACATGCACGCCTCTCCGCCCAACACGCGCGCTGCTTGCGCGCTGTCAAGGCCCGAACCCGAGGGAATCGGATCCACCTCATAGTGCTGGCCCGCGCTCGACATCGCGTCCAAGTAGTAGCCGGCCGAGAGAATTCCCGAATAGCCTTGCGTCGCCGCAGTGAACAGCGAGCCCTGGCCGCGCCACGATTGAACCACGACGTCGTGCGGAAGATCGGGATGCAGAATTTCATCCCAGCCCACGACGCGCTTGTGTTGGGCGGCGAGAATGCGCGACAGGCGCCGGTTGAAGTACGCCTGCAGTGCGCCGAAGTCGTTCAGTTTGTGGCGCCGCATGAACCGGTGAATCGCGGTGTTCGACTCCCACGCGCGCGGATCCACCTCGTCGCCGCCAATGTGCCAGTACCTGTCCGGAAACAGCGGCGCCATCTCCGCGACGAATCGCGTGATGAACCGATAGACTGATTCGCGCGTCGGATCGAAGGCGCCGGCTGTGAAGTTGTAGTCGGTCGGCAAAGTGTACGGACCAGGCGAGCTCGCGAGCGATGGATAGCCGACGAACCAGCTGATCGAGTGGCCGGGCATGTCGAACTCCGGTACGACGCGAATGCCGCGATCACGCGCATACGCGACGATCTCGCGCACCTGTGCCTGCGTATAGTACGAACCGCCCGAGCCTCGGTCTTGCAGCTTCGGATACCGCTTGCTCTCGACGCGAAATCCCTGGTCGTCGCTCAAATGCCAGTGCAGCACGTTCAACTTCACGGCAGCCATGGCGTCGAGGTTGCGCTCGATGACATCCACAGGCTCGAAGTGTCGCGACACATCGATCAACAATCCGCGCCACTTGAACCGCGGGCGGTCCGTGATGTGCGCGAGTGGAATCGTGTAGCCCGAGCCCCCACCCACCACCAGCTGCTGGAACGTTTCCAGTCCACGCAGCGCGCCAACCACTGTCGGCGCGCGAAGCACGGCGCGGAAAGTCGTCACGTCCAACGTGTAGGCTTCGTCTTCGTCCACCGACTGCACTGCCTCGCCCGGGCCGCGCACGTCGATCACGAGCGTGCCTAACAGCGAGTCGCGGGCGATGGCGTGCGAGAGCGGTAAACCCGTCCGGCGCGCCAGGTGCGTGATCGCGCGATCGGCAGCGCGCTGCAGGCGGCCATCCTTGAATCGCGGCAGCGCCACGCGGAACGATTGCGTGAGCGGGAGATGGCCGGCAGAGTCGACGTGAATCGACGCCGGCATCGGCATGAGCGACAGCTGCGCCAACGCGGTCGAGTCGAACGATTGTGCGGCGACGGGCGCGGCAGCCGTCGCGAACGCGATGCCGAGCGAGAGTGAGAGAGACAGGCGCATGAAACAGCGACGTGAAGGGAGACGGGAGGCGAGACGGTCCGGCGGGATGCGCGACACGAGTCCATGCCCACCGTGATGACGATCGGAGGGCGATGTGGGTGGCGCGCTGCGAGCGGAAGCTGACGTAGTCGCGTGCTGGTGGGGCGGACGCCGGAAAGTGGCGCGAGAAGCGTGCGCCGCGCAATGGTGCGCGGCCAATGTTACTCAGCGCCCGAGTGCGGCGCGAATCGCTCGTGCTGCCTGTTCGGGGTCGCGCGCGCCGAAGATCGCGCGGATTGCCGCGACGCCGGTTGCGCCGGCCATCACGGCCGCGGCCGCGTTGGTCGCATCGATGCCGCCGATCGCCACCGCGGGTCGCTTCGCACGCACGACGAGCTCGGCGAGCCCTTCGGTCCCGATGGTCGTACCGGCGTCGTGCTTCGAGTCCGTCGCGTAGACGGGTCCAATGCCCACGTAGTCCGCATCCGCCGCGAATGCGACCTCGGCATCGGTGCCGACGCTGGCGCCGATGATGAAGTCGCGCGGCACGACGCGCCGAAGCGCTGCCGGCGGGACGTCCTCGTCTCCGACGTGCACGCCGGCTGCGCCTGCGGCGATCGCGACATCCGCGCGATCATTCACGATGAGCGGCACGTCGTGCGGCAGCGCGGCGATGAGTGCGCGCGCCACTTCCACCAGCGTTCGGGCGTCCGCATCTTTGAGTCGCAATTGGATCATCGTTGCGCCGCCGCGCGCCGCGGCCTGTGCGCGGGCGATGAGACCCGGCGCGTCGCCCCGCAGGTCGTCGGTGATCGCGACCAGCGTGAGCTTCTCAGGAGCAAGCATGGATGTCCCTGGCAGATGAGCGACACTTCGGCGCGCTCCGCGGCGCCACGACGATCGAACACGATGACCCGGCCCACGTTCGTGATGCCACGCGCGAGCTCCTCGAGCGGATGGTCGCCACCAATAACATAGCGGTTGCCGACATCATCAGCGTCGTATTCACCGTGTCGCGCGACATCACGAGCGAATTTCCGGCGCGCGCCGCGCGCGACCTCGGGTGGGTGGACGTGCCGCTGCTGTGCGCCACGGAAATCCCCGTGCCGGGCGCCGTGGCGCACTGCATCCGCGTGCTCATTCATCTGGAATCGACCCGCCCGCGGAACGAGCTGCGCCCGGTGTACCTGCGCGGGGCCGCGCACCTGCGCGACTAACGGAAGTGGAGCGGCTACTTGCCGCTGCCGTGCTCGTGGCGGATCTCTGCCTTCGCGGCCTTGTGCTCCTTGAACGTCGTCCGGAATTCGTGGTGCCCGTCGGTGTCGGCCACGAAGTAGAGATACGGTACCGACGCGGGAAAGAGCGCGGCCTCGATGCTCGCGCGTCCGGGCGACGCGATCGGCCCCGGCGGCAGCCCCTTGTTGCGATACGTGTTGTACGGCGACGTGACTTCCAGGTCGTGGTACGTCACGCGGTCGTGGTGCTCGCCTAACGCATACTGCACGGTCGGGTCGGCCTGCAGCGGCATCTGCGCCTTGAGCCGGTTGTGATATACGGCGGCGATCACCGGACGCTCCTCGGGCAGCCGCGCTTCCTTTTCGACGATCGACGCCAGCGTGATGACATCGTTGCGGCTCATCGCGAGCTGCTGCAACCGGTCGTCCCATCGCGGGT
Source organism: Gemmatimonadaceae bacterium (assembly GCA_035496295.1). GTDB lineage: Bacteria > Gemmatimonadota > Gemmatimonadetes > Gemmatimonadales > Gemmatimonadaceae > JADGGM01. The sequence goes on along the minus strand of DATJET010000018.1, from coordinate 29,006 downwards.
CCCATACCTGCTCGAAGCGGTGCACCATCTCGCGCACGGCCTCGCGCGGCGCCGTGCCGTACGCGAACACGTACGTGTCGGGGAACAGGTAGCCTTCGAGCGTCGGCGTCGGCACGTCCAGCTCGCGCAGCAGCGACGTGTCGCGCATGGCCGCCTCCACCGATTCCGCCGGCGCGCCGAGCGCCGTCGTCAACGCCGGGACGATCTCGCGCAGCGACCATCCCTCGGGAATCGTTAGGCGGCGCTCGAGGCCCTGTCCCTCGTGCAACGCTTGCACGAGCGCGCTCCATCCCATGTCGCGCTGCAGGCCGTACGTGCCCGCTTTGATGTCGCGGTCGCGGCCCGTCAGCTGCGCGTACAACCGAAAGAGGCGCGGCGCTTCGACGAGACCGGCGCGATGCAGCGAGTCCGCGGCCACGCGAAACGTTGCGCCGGGCGGAATGGTGACGTGCACGATGGGGCCGTGCGGCGATCCGGCGCACGCGGCGAGCCCAACGAAGAGCACGCCCGCGGCGAGGCGTCGCGCCTCAGCCCTCCATGTGCAACGCATGTTGAAGCAGGATTGTCGCCGCAAGCGCATCAACATCCCCCTTCCGGCCACGCGTCGAGCCTTGCATGTCGCGGATGGCGCGCAGCGCCGCCGCGGTGGAGTACCGCTCATCGACGAGTGAAACCGGCCAACCGGTACGCCGTTCGAGCTCGACGGCTACGCGCCGGACCTCCTGGCTGCGGGGCGTGTCATCGCCGTTGTCGTCGAGGGGAAGGCCGAGGACCACGGCTACCGCTTCCAGTTCCGTGCCGCGTCGCACGATCTGCGCGATGGGCGCCCGCTTTCCCGCGCGCCGCACGATGAATCCTGCGGGTGATGCGATGGTTCGTGTGGGATCGGAGATCGCAAATCCGACGCGGCGATCCCCGTAATCGACAGCGAGGACCCGCCCATTCATCCCTGCGCCATCGTCGCGAAGAACTCCTTGTTGGTCTTCGTGCGCTGCATGCGCTGCAGCAGAAACTCGATGGCTTCGGTGGACGGCATGTCGCCGAGAAAATTGCGCAGCAAGTACACGCGATTGAGCTCTTCCTGCGACAGCAGCAGTTCTTCTTTGCGTGTGCCCGAACGCTGAATGTCGATGGCGGGGAAGACGCGACGATCCGCGATCTTCCGGTCGAGCACGAGCTCCATGTTGCCCGTGCCCTTGAACTCCTCGAAGATCACTTCGTCCATGCGCGATCCGGTTTCGATGAGCGCGGTCGCGATGATGGTGAGCGATCCGCCTTCATCGATGTTCCGCGCCGCACCGAAGAATCGCTTCGGCTTGTGCAGCGCATGCGCGTCCACGCCGCCCGAGAGAATCTTGCCCGAGTGCGGCACCACCACGTTGTGTGCGCGCGCGAGTCGCGTGATCGAGTCGAGCAGAATCACGACATCCTTGCCGTGTTCGACTAACCGCTTCGCTTTTTCGATCACCATGTCCGCGACTTGCACGTGGCGATCCGCGGGCTCATCGAATGTGGAGCTGATCACTTCCGCGTCGACCTGCTCCTGCATGTCGGTCACTTCTTCGGGACGCTCGTCGATGAGCAGCACGATGAGCGTGACCTCGGGGTGATTCTCGATCACTGCGTTAGCCATCTTCTGCATCAAGATGGTTTTGCCGGCGCGCGGCGGCGCAACGATCAAGCCGCGCTGCCCTTTGCCGATCGGCGCGATGATGTCCACCACGCGCATGCTCAAGTCGCCGCTCGTCGTCTCGAGACGCAAGCGCTGATCGGGATACCGCGGACGCAGATTGTCGAACGCGATGCGGTGTTTTGCTTTCTCCGGATCTTCGTTGTTGATGGTCTCGACTTTCAGCAGCGCGAGGTATCGTTCGCCTTCTTTCGGCGGACGCACCTGGCCCAAGACCGTGTCGCCGGTGCGAAGATCGAATCGCTTGATTTGCGACGGAGAGACGTAGATGTCGTCGGGGCCGTACAAGTAATTCCAGTCCTGACTGCGAAGGAAACCATAGCCTTCGGGCAGGATTTCGAGTACGCCTTCACCGCGCAGGACGATGTCCGAGTCGAGCAAATTCTGCTCGATGCGGAAAATGAGGTCCTGCTTTCGCAGCCCCGAGAAGTTGGAGATATTCAAGCCCTCGGCCATCGTGTGGAGCTCGGCCACGGACTTTTGCTTCAACTCGGCGATATCCACGTACGTCGACTCCGAGGGTGAAGCGCGCTCACTCGATGCTCGAGCGCGACGCAATCGCTGAGACTATTCGAAGATCCGTCCCCCTTGCGATGGAAACGGGGATGGACTCGGTCGTCACGACGATGTGCGCGGAGTGGTAAGGCGAGGAGGCGTGCAGTAGGAATTGCCAAGGTAACGTCGCCAAAACAGGCGGTCAAGAGTGCCGAATTTCCCTGTTACAGAGTGCTTTGCCTACTGGCGTGTACTCGAGTTGGGAAGCCGCGAGATCGTTGAAGGGCTTGTCAATCCAGAGCACAGCGCACCATCACCGCTGTTGTCGTCGTACCTCGCGCATTGGGATGGCTACTATTATTGGCAACGCGCGCAGGACGGTGACTGGCTGGTGTTGGTGCACGAACGCGCGCCGGTGCGCGAGCGGTGGTGGTTGCACGCGGCGCTCTTCGTCGCGGCCATCATTTCCACCTCGGTCGGCGGCGCCATGTTCGCCGGCGTCGTCGATCCGTGGCGTCTCCAAACGCTCCTCCACCCGCGGGCCGGCTTCATCTTTTCGCTCCCGCTGCTGGCGATCCTGCTCGCGCACGAATCGGGCCACTATGTGACTGCACGGCGATATCGCGTCGATGCCAGTCCACCGTATTTCATCCCATTCCCCGCCGCGCTGGATCTGATCGGAACACTCGGCGCATTCATTCGGCTCCGATCGCCGATCTTCGACCGGCGCACGCTGTTCGACGTCGGCGTCGCTGGTCCGTTAGCCGGCGTTGTCCTCGCGATTCCCATCCTCTTGCTGGGTCTCCACGGCAGCACCGCACTGCCGGGCGTCGCCACGCGGACCTTTGCGCACCAATTCGCGCGATTCAACGGCGATCCGATTCTCATCGGTGACTCGCTGCTCCTGGCGGCGTGCCGCGCCATGCTCGGTCTCCATGGCATGGTCGAGATGAGTCCGCTCGCGGTCGCGGGATGGGTCGGCATTTTCGTTACGTCGCTCAACTTGCTTCCGTTGGCCCAACTCGATGGCGGACACGTCGCGTTCGCGATGCATCCGCGCGCGCAAGTGTTCATCGCGCGCGCGATGTGGCTCACGCTCATTCCGCTCGGCTTCGTCTGGAGCGGATGGTGGTTCTGGGCCGTGCTCAGTTTGGCAATCGGTCGCGGCAAGTTGGTGCACCCACCGGTGATCGCGCCCGAGCGTCCGCTCGACGCGAAGCGGCGGGTCATCGGGTGGCTTGCCGTCGCGTTGTTCATTCTCACGTTCATGCCCCTTCCGATCAGCGGTTGACCGTTGGGCCGCGCGACGCGCGACGCTATTCCACTGGAACCATGCAACCGCGCACGCGGTTACGTTCAAGGGATGTTGCGCGCAGTCGCGGCGTGTACGTCGCGCCCGCTTGCGCGGATGTGAGACCACTACCGGAACTGGATGTGCGTGCATACCGCTGCTGCCTCCGCCATCGTTTGGTGGGGCGTCGTCCGAAGTTTCGCTCGCTCCTCCCCGTCGTGCTCGTCGCGGCAGCGTGTCATCATGCGCCACCGCCGGCACCGCCGCCGCCGGAAGTGTCGGTGCTGACCGTGAAACCGCAGACGGTTCCCGCCGACTTCGAGTACGTTGGGCAGGCTGAAGCGTCGAAGCGCGTGGAAGTGCGCGCGCAGGTGTCGGGCGTGATCATCGCGCGCCCATACGTCGAAGGCACCGACGTGCAGAAGGGCGCGCTCCTGTTTCAGATCGATCCGACGCCGTACGAAGCTGCGCTGCGCAGCGCCGAAGCCCAACTGGCCGATGCGCAGGCCCGGTTCGCCAACGCCGAGCGCAATCTCAAGCGACTCGAGCCGCTGTTAGGCGAGCACGCGGTCGCGCAGAAAGACGTCGATGATGCGCGCACCGAGGATGAGCAGGCGCGCGCGGCCGTGAACAACGCGCAGGGCGCGGTCGTCCGCGCACGCCGCGACTACGACAACACGTTTGTGCGCGCCGAGATCTCCGGCCGCGCGGGCCGCGCCAACCTGGTGCTCGGTGCGTTAGTCAGCGGCCCAACGGATCTCCTCACGACGGTCGAACAGGTCGATCCGATCTACGTGAATTTCAGCCCGTCCGATCAGGACGTGCTCGCGTGGCGGCGCGGCCTCGCCGACAAGTCGCTCGTCGCCGCACCGGGCACGATGGATGTGCGCGCCACGCTCGCCGACGGCAGCGTCTATCCCGTGACCGGGAAGCTCGACTTCGCCGACCTCGCGGTGCAGCAGAACACCGGGACGCTCGCGCTTCGCGCGTCCTTCCGGAATCCGCAGCACACGCTGCTGCCGGGGCAGTTCGTGCGCGTGTCGCTGCTCGGAATGAAGCGCGTCGGCGCCATTCTCATTCCGCAGCGCGCCGTACAGCAGAGCATCGGCGGCTCGTTCGTTTACGTCGTCGACTCGACCAACAAGGTCAGCACGCGCGACGTGAAGGGCGACACGTTCGTGGGCGGCCAGTGGCTGATCAGCAGCGGCTTGAGCGACGGCGACCGCGTGGTGGTGGACGGCATTCAGAAAATCATGCCGGGTGTTCCGGTGCGTCCGGTCGCGTACGTCCCGCCGCCCGACACGGGCCGCGCGGCACGCGGCGATACGGTGTTGGCCGCGCCCCCGGGTACCACGCTGCGGATCGGCACCCATGACTAACGATCCCGAAATCAGATATTTCTTCGTCCGCCGCCCGATCTTCGCGGCGGTGATCTCGATCGCCATCGTGCTGCTCGGGCTCTTCTCGCTCCACTCCCTGCCCATCGACCTGTATCCGCGCATCACGCCGCCGGTCGTGCAGGTCACGGCCGTCTACCCCGGCGCCACCGCGCAGGACGTCGCGAACGCCGTCGCCGCGCCGATCGAGCAGCAGCTGTCGGGCATTCCCGGGTTGCTCTACTACAAGTCGGCGAACGCCAGCGACGGCTCGATGAATTTGCAGATCTATTTCGACATCTCGCGCGATCAGGATCTCGCCGCCGTCGACGTGCAGAACCAAATCAAGTTGGCCGAGCCGCAACTGCCGCAGGAGGTGGTGCGCAACGGCATCACCGTGAAGAAGGCGCAGACCAACATCCTCATGGGCATCGCGCTCACGTCGGATGACCCGCGCTACGACGCCGGGTACCTCAGCAACTACGCCGAGATCTACGTGCAAGATGAGCTGAGGCGGCTGCCGGGCGTCGGCGACGCATCCACGTTCGGTCAGGCCGACCTGTCGATGTTGATCGACCTGGCCCCCGACCGGCTCGCCCAACTTGGCCTGACGGTCTCCGATGTGGCAGCCGCGATCTCCGAGCAGAACACCACCAATCCGGCCGGCCGCATCGGGCGCGAGCCGGCGCCGCCCGGCACCCAACTGACCATCCCGGTGACCACGCTCGGCCGCCTAACGGATCCGAAGCAGTACGAGAACATCATTGTCCGCGCGCGGCCCGATGGTTCGATCGTGCGCATCGGGGACCTGGGCCGCGTGACCATGGGCCAGCGCGACTACGACCTCTCCGGCCGGCTCGATGGCAAGCCGAGTGCACTCATCCTGGTGTATCTGCGGCCCGGCGCCAGCACGCTCGACGTCGACAAGGCGGTCGTCGCCCGGATGGAGCAGCTCTCGCGGACCCTCCCCCAAGGCGTCCATTGGTCGGTGCCGTTCGATACGACCCCGTTCATCACCCAGTCGATCAAGGAAGTCGTCCAGACGCTGATCGAGGCGCTCATCCTCGTCACACTCGTCGTCTTCGTATTTCTCCAGAGCTGGCGCGCCACGCTCATTCCGTTAGTCGCGGTCCCCGTCTCGATCATCGGCGCGTTCTTCGGCATGCGCGTGCTCGGCTTCTCGATCAATCTCCTCACGCTGTTCGGCCTGGTGCTCGCGATTGGCATCGTCGTCGACGATGCCATCGTCGTGATCGAGAATGTGGACCGGATCATGGCTGCGGAACACGTGCGCCCGGCGGTGGCCGCCGACCGCGCCATCCGCCAAGTAGCCAGCGCGTTGGTCGCGATCGTCCTCGTGCTGTGCGCCGTGTTCATCCCGGTGGCGTTCGTCGGCGGCATCACGGGCCAGATGTACAAGCAGTTCGCGATCACGATTGTCGTCTCGGTGATCATCTCCGGCATCGTGGCGCTCAGCCTTACGCCGGCGCTGTGCGCCGTGTTGCTGCGCCACGAGTCGTCCGAGCACCACACCGGATTCTTCGGGTGGTTCAACAACCGATTTGCCGGCGTGACGAATCGCTACATCCGCGGCGTCGAACACGCGCTCGATCACTCACGCCCGTGGGTCGCCGCATTCGCCGTGATCGTGATCCTCATTGTCGTGATGAGGCGTGTGGTGCCGACGGCGTTCCTGCAGACCGAGGACAAAGGATACTTCGCCATCTCCGTCGAGCTTCCGGATGATGCATCGCTCCAACGGACCGACGCCGTGGTGCACAGCGTCGAGTCGTATCTGATGAAGCAGCCCGGAGTGAACCACGTGCTGTCGCTTGTCGGATTGAGTCTCATTCAGGGGGCTAGCCAGAGCAGCTCGGCGACGATGTTCGTCAACTTGAAACCATGGGATCAACGCCAAAGCGCAGCCGCGATCCTCGATCGTGCTAACGCCCAGTTCTTCCGGAATCCCGACGCGCTCGTCTTTGGCTTCAACCTCCCGGAGATTCCCGGCATCGGCGTTACATCCGGGCTCGAGCTCAACCTGCAAGACCACGGCATCAACGACCTGCAACGGTTCGCGTCCGTCGCCAATCAGTTCGCGAGTGACGCCAACAAACTCCCGAGCGTGCAGCAGGCGCGCGCGTCGATCCGTGTCAATGTGCCGCAGCTCTATGTCGATGTGGATCGCGCCAAGGCCAAATCGCTCGGCGTCTCGCTCACCGATCTGTTTCAGACGTTGCAATCGTTGCTCGGGACACTGTACGTGAACGATTTCAACCTGTATGGCAAGACCTATCGCGTACAGGTCCAGGCGCAGGAACCGTATCGCGAACAGCCCCAAGACATCGGCGGTCTGTTCGTGCGCGGAAGCGGTCCGCAGCTGATTCCGGTGTCGTCGCTTACCACCGTGCGATTCCGGAGCGGGCCGAACATCGTGACGCGCTTCAACGGATTTACATCTGCGTTGGTCACGGCTTCGCCTGGCAAGGGCAAGAGCTCGGGCGAGATGCTCGCGGCGATCGACCAGCTGGTGCAAGGCAAATACGCCGCGCTCGGCGTCGGCGCCGCGCTGAGCGGCGAGTCGTACCAGGAAAGCACCTCCACCGGCGGCGGTCTCGTCCTTGCGTTAGGCATCATCATGGTGTTCCTGGTGCTCGCCGCGCAGTACGAGAGTTGGTCGATTCCATTCGCGGTGCTGTTCGGCGTGCCGTTCGGCGTGCTCGGCGCCTACCTCGGGATGTGGCTGCGCGGGATTCCCTCCGACGTCTACTTCCAGATCGGCATCATCACGGTTGTCGGCCTCGCGGCGAAAAACGCGATCCTCATCGTGGAGTTCGCGAGCGAGCTGCGCGCGCAGGGCAAGTCGGTGCGCGAAGCGGCTGTCGAAGCCGGTCGCGAGCGCTTGCGGCCGATTCTCATGACGTCGTTCGCGTTCATCCTCGGCGTCGTTCCGTTAGTCGTGGCCGGCGGCGCCGGCGCCGTGAGCCGGCACTCGATCGGCACGGCAGTGTTCGCCGGCATGTTGTTCGCGACGTCCATCGGCATTCTGTTCATTCCACTCTTCTTCGCGCTGATTCGGCGCGCGAGCGAACACGTGTTCGGACGCCGCGCCGAAGCCGCTGCGCCGCATCCGGCCTCGGCGCGTCCGGCGGAGGGCGACTGATGCGCCGGCTCGTGCTGCCGCTCGTCCTCGCCGCTGCTGTCGTCGGATGCCCGGTGGGGCCGCGCTATCACCGACCGCCTGTCGATACGCCTAACGACTGGCGCCCGCCGTCGCCGCTCGAGGATACGCTGCGCCCGTTCTACGATTCGATCGCCGCGCACCCGGACACCGTCCCGGCGGCGGCGCGTGATTCCACCATGCCGCTCGCCGACAGCATGGTGAAGCTCATGCCGCCCTCACCGGGGGGCGACACGGCGACCGCCGCGAGCGTCGACTGGTTCGCGCTGCTGCAGGACACGGTGCTGCGCCGCCTCGTCGACACCGCGATCGCCGAAAACCGCACGGTGCGTGCAGCGATCGCGACCATCGATGAGTTCCGCGCCGAATACGGCGTGGCGAAAGGCCCGCTTTTCCCGCAGATCACGGCCAATGGTATCGGCGGAAGGGAACGCGTCGCATTCGGCGGCGTGCCGGTCACGTTCGACATCTATCAGGTGACCGGCAACGTGTCGTGGGAGCTCGATTTCTGGGGACGCCTGCGCCGCAGCACGCAGGCGGCGCGGGAAGATTTGCTCGCCACGGAGGAGTCCCGGCGCGTTGTCGTGCTCTCGCTCATCAGCGATGTCGCAACCGCGTATCTCGAGTTGCGCGAGCTGGATCTCGATCTCGACATCTCGCGACGCACGCTGGAGTCGCGGCGCGAGACTCTGCGTCTCGCCCAACGACGATTCCAACAAGGACTCATCTCCGAGCTCGACGTCCGGCAATTCGAATCGCAGGTGGCGGACCCGGCGGCGCGTGTGCCCGACTTCGAGCGGCAGATCGTCCAGAAGGAAGACCAGCTCAGCATTCTCCTCGGCCACCACCCCGCGAATGTGCCGCGGGGTGAGCCGCTGCCGGCCGTGTTGTCTTCGATCGTCGTCCCGCGCGCACTGCCATCGTCGTTGCTGGAGCGGCGCCCCGACGTGCGCCAAGCGGAAGCACAGTTGCGCGCGGCGACCGCGCGCATCGGTGTCGCGCAGGCCGCGCGTCTGCCGACCGTCACGATCACCGGCGAATACGGCACGCAGGCGACGGCTGCCTCCAGGTTGTTCAAGAACAACACGGACGTCTACACCATCCTCGGCGGCATCTCGCTGCCGATCTTCAGTGGCGGCCAGTATTCGAACGAGGTGAAGGCCGCGCGCGCCCGCGCCGACCAGGCGCGCTACATGTATCAGCAAACCGTACTCACGGCGCTGCAAGACGCACAGGATGCGTTGATCGGTCTGCGGGCGTCGCATGACCAGCTGATCGCGCAGCAGCTGCAGGTGACGTCGTTGCAGAGCGCGCTGCACCTCGCGACGCGGCGCTACGACAACGGCATCTCGAGCTACCTGGATGTGCTCGATGCCCAACGCAGCTTGTTCACGGCCGAGTTGGCGCTGGCGCAGGTGCAGCGGCAGGAGCTGGTGTCCGCGGTCCAGTTGTACAAAGCGTTAGGCGGAGGCTGGCCGTCCGACTCTACGGGCGGGAGCAGCGGGGGTGGCGCGCCCGGATCGCCGCGATGACGACCGCGGCGCGCCGCCGGCGCGTTCTCGTGATCGACGTTGGCGGTACGCACATCAAGCTCTGGCTCGCCGGACGCAAAGAGCCGGTCAAGATCGACTCCGGTCCGCACATGACCGCGGCGCGCATGGCGCGCGACGTCCGCGCGATCACGAAGGATTGGCATTTCGACGTGATCACCATCGGCTATCCGGGGCCGGTGATGCACGACCGGCCGGCGCGCGAGCCGTTCAACCTGGGCGAGGGGTGGGTGGGTTTCCCGTTCCAGCGCGCGCTGCACCACCCGGTGCGCATCGTGAACGACGCCGCGCTCCAGGCGTTAGGCAGCTACGAGGGCGGCCACATGCTGTTCCTCGGCCTGGGCACGGGACTCGGCTCGACGCTGGTGCTGCACGGCGCCATCGTGCCGATGGAGCTCGCGCACCTGCCGTACCGCAAGGGCAAGACGTACGAGGATTATCTGGGCGACGAGGGACGCAAAACGTTGGGGACCCGGAAGTGGCGGCGCCACGTGTTCGACGTGTGCGATCTGCTCACCAAGGCCCTCCTGCCCGACTACGTTCTGTTAGGCGGCGGCAACGTGAAGCATCTGGAGAAGCTCCCCGCAGGCGTACGCCTCGGCAGCAACGCCAACGTGCTGCGTGGCGGCTACCGGCTCTGGCTGCCGCGCGAGCGGCGCGCCCGATAACGCTGGATCAGCCGGTTGGTCGAGCTGTCGTGCGCGAGACGGGGCTCCGCCGCGCCGCCCAGCTCTGGAATGATGCGGCCGGCCAGCGCTTTGCCCAGCTCCACGCCCCATTGATCGAACGAGTCGATCTGCCACACCGTCCCCTGCGTGAACACGGCGTGCTCGTAGAGCGCCACCAGTGCGCCTAACGAAGCGGGCGTGAGGCGGTCGATGAGGATCGTGCTCGACGGCCGGTTGCCCTCGCACACCCGGTGCGGCACCAGCCACTCCGGCGTGCCCTCGGCCCGCACCTCGTCGGCGGTCTTGCCGAACGCCAGGGCCTGCGACTGCGCGAACAGGTTGGCCATCAACAGGTCGTGATGGTCGCCTAACGGAGTGAGCGCCTCGCAGAAGCCGATGAAGTCCGCCGGCACGATGGTCGTGCCCTGGTGCAGCAGCTGGTAGAACGAGTGCTGTCCGTTGGTCCCGGGCTCGCCCCAGTGGATCGCGCCGGTCTGGTACGTCACGCGGCGTCCGTCCAACGTGACGTGCTTGCCGTTGCTCTCCATGGTCAGCTGCTGCAGGTACGCCGGGAAGCGCACCAGATACTGGTCGTACGGCAGCACGGCCACCGTCTGCGCGCCGAAGAAGTCGGCGTACCACACCGCCAGCAGTCCCATCAGCACGGGCAGGTTGCGCTCGAAGGGTGTCGTGCGGAAATGCTCATCCATCGCGTGGAAGCCGCCCAGCATCTCGGTGAACGCCCCGGGGCCAATGGCGATCATCGTCGAGAGCCCAATGGCGGAGTCCATGGAGTAGCGGCCGCCCACCCAGTCCCAAAACTCGAACATGTTCGCGGTGTCGATGCCGAACTCGGTCACGGCCTTCGCGTTCGTCGACACGGCCACGAAGTGGCGGGCCACCGCGGCCTCGTCGCCTAACGCAGCCAGCGCCCATGCCCGCGCCGTCCGCGCGTTGGTCATTGTCTCCAGGGTCGTGAACGTCTTGGACGACACGATGAACAGCGTTTCCGCCGGATCCAGGCCGCGCGTCGCCTCCACGAAATCGGTGCCGTCCACGTTGGAGACGAATCCGAACGACAGGTCGCGCTGGCTGTAGAAGCGGAGCGCCTGATACGCCATCACGGGACCGAGGTCCGACCCGCCGATGCCGATGTTGATCACATGCCGGATGCGCTTCCCGGTGTGGCCGACCCACTCGCCGGACCGCACGCGGTCGGCGAACGCGCCCATCCGATCGAGCACGTCGTGCACGGCAGGCACCACGTTTTCACCGGCGACCATGATGGCCGCGCCGCGCGGCGCGCGGAGCGCCACGTGCAGCACGCTGCGGCGCTCGGTCACGTTGATCGCGTCGCCGCGAAACATGGCGTCGATCCGCTCGCGGAGTCCCGATTGGCGCGCGAGCTCGAGCAGCAGGCGCAGCGTCTCATCGGTCACGCGGTGCTTGCTGTAGTCGAGATAGAGGCCGGCCCCTTCGGCGACGAGGCGTTCGCCGCGCGCGGGATCCGAGGCGAAGAGCGTGCGCAGGTGCGCATCGCGGATGGTTCGGTAGTGCGCGTCGAGCGCGGCCCACGCCGGCCGCTCGGTGAGCGGCAGCACGGGCACGGGTACTGACGTCGCGAGTGTGGACATCGCGTCGACCTCCTGCGTCACTTGCCTAACGCACGCAACTGCTTGGCGGTGAGCAGCCAGACGAGCGAACCCGTCCGCCGTGCGGCCGGCAGATCGATCGCGCAGGCTGCGCCCTTCTCGAGCTCGAGGACCGGCTCGCTGTCCTGGGTCAGCAGGTATGTTGCGAGCCCTGACAACTGGGGTTCATGTCCCACGAGCGCGACTGTACCGACGCCGCGTTGGGCGCGCAACCATCGCGCCACCACCGGCGGCTCGACGTCCGGCAGCAGCTGCTGGAGCACGATCGGCTCGACACCACCGTACGCGCGTGCGACGATGCGCGCCGTCTGCGCGGCGCGACGATATGGACTCGTCACGAGCCGATCGATGTCCGGCTCTACTTTGCGCAAGCCGAGTGCGGCGCGCCGCATCTTTTTCTTGCCGTCGGCGGTCACGGGCCGCTCCGCATCGGGTTTCCCGCTGCGTGCGAATTCCTCGCGACTGCCGGCGAGAGCATGACGAACGATCAACACGCGCATCGCTTCGCTCCCCAGGTCGCACTTGCGCAACTTAGTGAGGCGCGTGACACGAAACGACCGAGCCCCATCGTCCGGCTGGACGATGGGGCTCGGATCGCTCGAGGTGCGCGAGGCGGGATTCGAACCCACGACCTTCGGCTCCGGAGGCCGACGCTCTATCCAGCTGAGCTACTCGCGCAAAAAGCACAAAAGGAGCGCGCGGCTCCTTTTGTCATGGTCGGGGCGAGTGGATTTGAACCACCGACCTCCTGGTCCCGAACCAGGCGCGCTAACCGGGCTGCGCCACGCCCCGCCGAAGTCTCGCGGGACTTCACCGACCAACTTGCATTGTTTGTACGCGCCCGGAGAGACTCGAACTCCCAACCTTCTGATCCGTAGTCAGATGCTCTATCCAATTGAGCTACGGGCGCAATCACGACACCAGACGACGACGGCGGACGCATCCGCGTACCGCTCGAGATGCATCCGCCGAAGCTGACGCAACATATTTGCACGCGATAAAAGCGTCAAGCTGAATGGTGCACGCCGCGATTCGAGAAAACAAAGCCTCGCGACGAGCGCGAGGCATGGGCGGTACAAGACTCGAACTTGTGACCTCCACGATGTCAACGTGGCGCTCTAACCAAACTGAGCTAACCGCCCGCACTCGCCGCGCCCCGCATCAGTGGAGGCGAGGGGAATCGAACCCCTGACCTCGTGAATGCCATTCACGCGCTCTCCCAACTGAGCTACGCCCCCGACACAGACTTGCACCCGGCATTGCCCATTTTGACCGGGAACCTCTCAGGATAGCCGTGGCATTAGGACTTGTCAAGAAAATGGGGCTGGCGCGATGGGCGAATCCTCTTATTTTAGCACCGCTTTCACGAGCCCCCAATTCGTACCGGCCGTTCGTGAACGCACTAGTGAACTCGCTCGTATATCTCAACATCCGAATACGAAACACGTTTCGCAATAGAGGGCCACGCACCCATGACTGAAGTCAAGCGCCGTCGGCGCCGCGCCGCCCCCGCCGGGATCGCTCCCACTGAGCCCGAGCGCGACATCCTCGATCAATACCTCTACGAGGTCAGCACCTACCCGTTGCTCAAGGGCACGCAGGAGCTCGACCTCGCGCGGAAAATCCGCGCTGGTGATCAGGACGCGCTGCAGGAATTGGTGAAGCGCAACCTCCGGTTCGTGATCTCCGTGGCGAAGAAGTATCAAAACCGCGGACTTCCGCTCATCGATCTCATTGGTGAGGGGAACGTCGGCTTGCTCACCGCCGCGCGAAAATTCGATCCCGATCAGGGCGTCAAGTTCATCTCGTACGCCGTCTGGTGGATTCGCCAGGCGATTCTCTCGTCGCTCGCGCGGCAGGGCCGCACGGTGCGCGTGCCGCTCAACCGGACCGCGGATCTCTCGCGCATCATCAAGGCGTCGGAAATTCTGCGTCAGAAGCTGCGGCGCGAGCCGCTTCCGGAAGAGTTGGCGCATCTCACCGGTCTGTCGGTGGACGTCGTGCAGTCGCTCGCCGCGCTCAACACGGGCGACGTGCGGCTCGATGCGCCGATGGATCCGGAAGGCGACCGCTCGCTCATCGAGCGCTTCGTCGCCGACGAGATGCCCGATGCCGAAGAGGAGGCCATGAACCGGTTCCTGTCCGACGAAATCGAGCAGGCGCTCAACACGCTGCCGGCGCGCGACGCCAAAGTGTTGCGTCTCTACTTTGGACTCGACGGCGGCCGCGAGCACACGCTCGAAGAAATCGGCTCGATGCTTGGCGTCACGCGCGAGCGGGTGCGGCAGTTGCGCGACCGTGCGCTCAAGCGCCTGCGCGAGGGTGACGTCGGGCGCGCGTTGGGCAGCTTCGCGGCCTGAGCGCTGCCACGCGCCCACGGCACGATACACGAAGGCCCGCGTTAGGCACGCGGGCCTTCGTGCATCGTGCCGTGGCCGCTCCGGTCAGTTGTCACCGCTCGAATCCGGGCCGGTGTTGCCCACGCGACGCTTCGTCCAGATCACGATCGTCCCGCACGGGCCGCCGTCACTGCCCTGGAACTGCATGGGCGTTTCGGCGGAGCTCTTGTAGACTTCGATCGCCGCGATGTCATCCGGACGCACGATCTGATCGATGTCGTCGCCGAGCGAGAGGAACGGCGAGCCATCTATATAGTATGCCACCGGGCACATGCCGGCGTTCGAGGCCCGGTTCACCTGGACCGAGTAGCCCTGACCGTCCCACGCCACGGTGAGGCCCGGCACTGTCCGGAACAGATCCGTGGTACTGATCGACGAGCTCTTCTCGATCTGATCGCGGTCCAGGTAGTAGCCTAACCCTGTCTTCTTGCGTTGGTCGAACCCTGCGATCTCGGATCCGCGTTTGGCGGTGATCTCCATGGTCTTGAGCACTTGGGTGCGCTCGTCCAACGTCGCGGTGAGCGTGCTCGGCCGGCGCGGCGTCAAGTCGACCGCGAAGCGTTTGGGCGAGTATCCGATCTCACGCACCTCCACGCTCTGCGTGCCGGCCGGCAGTCCCGTCAAGCGAAACGCGCCGTCGCTATTGCTGCGCGCCGACAGCTGCGTGCCTAACAGGAGCACCGTGGCGCCCTCGAGCCGCTTGCCTTCCGTGGAGGTGACAAGACCCGTGAGCACGGCGCTGCCGAGCGGGGCCGGCTTCCGCGCGGCGGTATCGGTCGAGGCGGACGCCGGCGTGCCGGGCGCCGTCGCGGTGGACGCGGACGGCGGCGATGCGGCCACGACCGCCGCGCGCTCGCCTAACAACACGTCGCGCAGCGCCAGCCCGTTGGGCGGCACCGTCACCTCGATCCAGCCGCTCGCGCCGGCGCTCGAGCGCGCTTGCAGCCGCGCGACGGTCTGCATCGGTACGCCACAGGCGCGGAACGTGCCCATGTCGTCCGTCAACACACTCGTGGCCCTGGGAACCTTGAGCACTGAATTGCCCGCCACACTCATGCCCGTCCACATGAGCACCACGCGCACGCCCGACATCGGCTTGTCGGTCGACGCGTTGCGCACGACACCCATCACCAGGCCGCGCGAGTCCGTACGCGACGAATCCGGGCACACCGATGCAACCACGGTTTCCGCTGACGGCACGTACAACTGCACGAACGATGCCTTCCCCTGCCCGATGACCACCGGCTGTGTCGGCGGCGAGATGCCGAGTGAATCGAGGGTTGGATGAAAGAAGCCCACCTGGTACATGCCGTCCGGCAGTCCGTGCGTGACGATGCGGAACCGCCCCGATGGATCGGTGATGCCGGCAAACGTCGTGTGGCTGATGAGCACCGTCGCGCCCGCAAGCGGCAGCTCGCGGAGACTGTCCAAGACGAAACCACTCACGACGACCGTATCACCCGCGGGCGCGGTCCCGGTATCGGCCGGCGTCGCTGCGGGGCTCGCCGTCGTCTGATCAGCGTGCGTGGTCCTCTTCTTGATTGCCTGCGCGGAAGCGTTCACCGCGACCGTGCACGCAAGCATGGCGAGGAGGAGGGATCGAACCATGTCGACTCAATGCCGGGGAATAGCGCGAGGCCGAAATGCCGTGCTTCTGAAGCTTCGACGGCGGACGTCAAAATCTCAACACCCGCACCGAGGATTGCGAGCTCCGGCCCAGTCGGCGCGTTGCCCGCGCCATCGCTGTGGCGCACATTATGAACGTGATCGAGGCGACCGGACGATGGGTCCGCTTCAGGATCGAGGAAGCCGGGCGCGCGGGTCGGTTCCTCGAGGAGACGGCCGTCGCGTTCGGGTCCGTACGCTCCTGGCTCCCGAACGCCACACTGCAGATGCGGCGCCTGGGCGTGGACTCACTTCCCATCGGGTTGCTCATCGCCGTCTTCACGGGCATCGTGCTGGCGCTCCTCGCCAGCTATTCGTTCACCGGCGCCGTTCCACTGTATTTCGTCGGCGTGCTGGTCGAGAAGACGATCACGTTGGAGCTCGCGCCGGTGCTCACGGGCCTCGCGCTCGCCGGCCGCGTCGGCGCGAACATCGCCGCCGAGTTGGGGACGATGCGCGTGACTGAACAGGTGGATGCGTTGGAGACGCTGGCGTACGATCCGGATTCGTACCTCGTCGTGCCGCGCGTCGTGGCCGGCACGATCATGTTTCCGCTGATCGTCGGAGTGGCGATGATCGTCGGGTTAGGCGCGGGGTGGTTCGCGTCGCTCGGGTTCCTGCAGTTGTCCAGTGACGAGTTTCTCAAAGGGGCGCGGTTGTTCTTCGGCCCCTTCGACATCGAATACGGTCTGGTGAAGTCTGCGAGCTTCGGGTTTGCCGTCACGCTCATCGGCTGCTACAAAGGGCTCCGCGCGCGCGGCGGCGCCGAGGGCGTTGGGCATGCGGCGACGCAAGCGGTCGTGTACTCCGCGGTGATGATTCTCGTGCTCGACGCTTTCTGGGCCATGACCTGGCTCCATGGACGGTCCGGATGATCAAGTGGGTCGACGTTTACAAGGCGTTTGCTGACAAGCCGGTGCTGAAGGGATTCACGCTCGACGTCCGCGAAGGCGAGACGGTCGTGATCATCGGCTACTCGGGGTCGGGCAAGTCCGTGGCGATCAAACACGTCGTGGGGCTGCTCGAGCCCGACCGCGGGACGATCGAAGTCGACGACAAGGATGTGCCGACCTTGCCGCGCAAGGAGCTGTACGAGCTGCGCGCGCACATCGGCTACGTATTCCAGTTCGCCGCGCTCTTCGATTCGATGACCATCGGCGACAACGTGGCCATGGGGCTGCGCAAGCGCGCCGAGATGTCGGAGAGCGACATCGCGCAGCGCGTCGCCGAAGCGCTGGAGCTCGTCGATCTTCCGGACGTGCAGCAGCAGTATCCGGCCGAGCTCTCCGGCGGCATGCGCAAGCGCGTGGGCATCGCGCGCGCGGTGGCACTCCGCCCGAAATACATCCTGTACGACGAGCCCACCACGGGCCTCGACCCCGTCACCAGCGCCGTGATCGACGAGCTGATGATTCGCATGCGCGAGAAGTTAGGCGTGACGAGCGTGGTCATCACGCACGACATGCGCAGCGCGTACCGTGTGGGCAGCCGCATCGCCATGCTGTACGACGGTCGCGTTAGGCAGGTGGGCACGGTGGACGAGATTCAACAGACGAAGGACCCCATCGTGCGCCAGTTCATCGAGGGGCGCGCGACACTCGACGGCGGCGAGGCCGCCTCACCGGCGGCATCGCCGGCGACGGTCGCCGGCGGCGCCAGCGCACGCGGAGGAGGACGCACATGAAACGCGGAAATGACTTCGTGGTCGGGCTGGTGGTGATCGGATCGGTCGTCGCCATCGTGCTCTTCGCCCTCTGGCTGAGCCAGGCCAACATCGGATCCACACAGCGCGACGTCGTGGCACGATTCACCGACGTCGGCAACGCGAAAGTCGGCAATTCGGTCGTCATCCGCGGCGTGCAGGCGGGCCGCATCCACTCGATCGACCTCGAGCCTACCGGGTGGGTGCTCGTGACGATGTCGCTCGACCCGGACATCAAGCTGCCGAGCAACCCGGTCGTCGTACTGGGCGAATCGAGCATGTTCGGCGAATGGCAGGCGACGATCATGGAGCGCGCCGGCGCGCCCGACGACGCGGACGTGCAGCAACAGCTCGCGCAATCGGGGGCCGTCGGGCGGGGACGTGCGCTGCCTGGGGCGCGACTGCCGGACATTGCCCAACTGACGGCGGTGGCGGGCCGCATCGCCGGCGATATGTCGCGCGTGGCCGACCGGTTCCAGGTGGCGTTCGACGACCGCGCCGCCAACGAGCTGCGCCAGTCGATCCGGAACTTCGCCGACATGTCGGCAGAGCTCGAGCGCACCGCGCGGACGCAGTCCCAGAGCCTCACGCAGTTAGGCAGCGACGCGCACCGGACCCTCGGCACCATCAACGCCACGGCCATGGCCGTGCAGCGCACCGCCGACCGCGTCGACTCGTCCACGTCCAAGGGCCAGATCCACCAGATCATGGACAACGTCGGCCAGGCCTCCGAGGACATCAAGGTCACGTCGCACGATTTGCGCGACGCCTCGCACACGCTCGTCGCCACGCAGCAGCAGCTGACGTCGGTGCTCACGCACGCCGACTCGGTGTTAGGCAAGATCGACCGCGGCCAGGGATCCCTGGGCCTCATGGTCAACGACCCGACGCTCTACCAGAACGGCGACGCACTGCTCTCGCAAATGCGCGAGCTCGTGGCCGAGATTCGCGCGCACCCGCGCCAATACCTGAGCGTCAAGATCTTCTGATGGTGCGGTCGCGGGCGAAGCAGGAGACATCGGCCGGCGGCGTCGTGTATCGACTCGTGGACGGCGCTCCCCTGTTCCTGCTCATCCGGGACGCGTACCACAATTGGGGCTTCCCCAAGGGACACGTCGAGTCCAACGAAGCCGTCGAGTCGGCAGCGCTGCGCGAGGTGGAGGAAGAAACCGGTCTGCACACGCTGACACTGCGCGGGCCGATCGATACCATAGATTGGTACTTTCGCTTTCGCGGCCGTCTCGTGCACAAGGTGTGTCACTTCTTCCTCATCGAGAGCGCGTCCGCGGTCACCTCGCCGCAGCGCGAGGAGGGGATTACGGCCTGTAAGTGGCTCGCGCTTGATGATGCGTTGAGTCGCGTGTCCTATGAGAATGCGCGTGGGGTGCTCACGCGTGCAGCGGAGCTCGTGCCGCCTGCCACGGGTCATGCAGCCGGAGCGGCCCGGTGACACCGCGCCGCGCAGGACGCGTCGCCGTCGAAGCGTCTCGACTGGTGGTGGCGCACGCGCCTCGCACGCGAACGCGCCAGCTGGTTCGCACGAGCATTCCTCGGCGCGCCGCACGTGTGGCAATCACGCGATCACTTGGCACCCTCGACCGGCGGATGCACGCGACGTTGGTCGATGTCGTGGTCGTGGATTTAGGCGGACCGGACGACGCGATGGGCGCGGCATCGCTGGCGCGCGAGTTTCCGAGCGTAGGGTTCGTCGCGGTCACGCCGTTCCGCGCGGTTGACGCGCCGGCGATTGCCGCCTGTGCGAATTGCGGCGTGGCCGACATCCTGGCGGACGGCGTCGACGACGCGATGCTGCGGCATGCGGTCGAACTGCACGGATTTTCAGCGCGATTCGCGACGGCGCTAGCGGAGCCTCCACGCGAGCTTGGCTTGGAAAGTCGGATTCAGCGGAACGCGTGGCGTTTCATTGCCGCGCGAGCTGGGCGGATGGTGCGGACGCAGGAATTGGCCAAGGCGCTGGCCGTCACGCGGGAGCATTTGAGCCGGAGCTTCGGGCACACCGGAAAGCCGCAGGCGACGCTCAAGCGAGTGATCGACTTGGTGCGACTGTTGGCGGCGGCAGAGCTCGCCAAGAACCCGGGGTATGATTTGCGGGATGTGGTTCGTTTATTGGGGTACGCGTCGGTTTCGCAACTTTCGACGGTAGCAGAGCGTCTGGTGGGTCGACCGGCGACGTCGTTGGCCCGACTGCGGCCAAGTGATCTAATAGAAGGTTTTGTGCGGACGGCAGCACGTGCTCTTGTCTCGTCCGGCACTTTGTGATAATTTTCACAAGGCCGAGCGGACTGATTCGGCGGGCCGGCCCACACTTCGAACACGGACCCCCTAGCCCTACCACCCATGGCATCCGACACGTCGCTCCGCCCCGCAGAGATCAAAGACATCCTTCTGCGCGAGATCGAAGCCGCTGATCTTCACGAGTTGGACGTCGAGGAAGTCGGTTCGGTCCTCGAGGTGAAAGACGGAGTCGCCCGCATCTATGGCCTTGCGAAGGCCATGGCAGGCGAGATGCTCGAAGTCACCGCCAGTGAAACCGGCGACAAGGTGATCGCGCTCGCGCTCAACCTCGAGGAAGACAACATCGGCGCCGTCATCCTGGGCGACTACCTGACGCTCAAGGAAGGCGACGAAGTGCGGCGGACGTCGCGCGTGCTCGAGGTGCCGGTGGGGCCGGAGCTCGTCGGCCGCGTGGTCGACGCGTTAGGCAATCCGATCGATGGCGCCGGCCCGCTCGCGGCGAAGCACACGCGCAAAGTGGAGTCGGACGCGCCGGGCATCATCGTTCGGCAGCCGGTGAAGGAGCCCCTGCAGACGGGTCTCAAGGCCATCGACTCGATGATTCCGATCGGACGCGGCCAGCGCGAGCTCATCATCGGCGACCGCGCGATCGGCAAGACGGCGATCGCCATCGATACCATCATCAATCAGAAGGGCGCGGGCGTCACGTGCGTGTACGTGGCGATCGGCCAGAAGAAGTCGACGGTCGCCTCCACGGTCGAAAAGCTGCGCCAGGCCGGCGCCATGGATTACACCATCGTCGTCGTTGCGGCGGCGTCCGATCCGGCGCCCATGCAGTACATCGCGCCCTACACGGGATGCGCGATGGCCGAGCAGTTCATGTATCACGAGGGCAAGGCGACGCTCTGCATCTACGACGATCTGTCGAAGCAGGCTGCGGCCTATCGCGCAATCTCCCTCGTGCTGCGCCGCCCGCCTGGGCGCGAGGCCTATCCCGGCGACGTGTTCTACCTCCACTCGCGCTTGCTCGAGCGCGCGGCGAAGATCAGCGACGATCCGTCGGTGGTGGACAACAAGACGATCTTCAAACCGGGTGGATCGCTCACCGCGCTCCCGATCATCGAAACGCAAGCCGGCGACGTGTCGGCCTACATTCCGACCAACGTCATTTCGATCACCGACGGCCAGATCTTCCTCGAGGCCGACCTGTTCAACGCGGGCACGCGCCCGGCGGTAAACGCCGGTATTTCGGTGTCGCGCGTGGGCGGGGCGGCGCAGATCAAAGCAATGCGCGCGGTGGCTGGACGGTTGCGCCTCGATCTCGCGCAGTACCGCGAGCTGGAAGCGTTCGCTGCATTTGCGTCGGACCTCGACAAAGCGACAAAGGCGCAGCTCGATCGCGGCGTGCGCACGGTAGAGGTGCTCAAACAGCCGCAGTACTCGCCGATGCCGGTCGAGCAGCAGGTGATGATCATCTTCGCGGTGACGAACGGCTATCTCGACGACGTTGCGGTGGGCGACATCCGCGAGTGGGAAACGCAGTTCCACAAGTTCATGGCCGAGCAGTACGCACAGGTGGGCCAGGCGATTCGCACGGAGAAGGTGCTGTCGAAGGAGACGGAAGGCGCGCTCCGCCGTGGCATCGAAGCGTACAAACAGGGAATCGGGAATCGGGAATCGGGAATGGTTCGCGTCGCGAAGTGATTCACTCCCTCCCTATTCCCCGTTCCCTATTCCCCATTCCCCGTTAGTTCATGGCAAAGGGACGGGAGCTCAAGTCGCGCATCAAGTCCGTCGAGGGCACGCGCAAGATCACGCGCACGATGGAGATGGTGTCGACGTCCAAGCTCAAACGCGCGCAGGATCGCGTGGTCGCCGCGCGGCCGTACGCACGCGCACTGGCGGACGTCATCGCTGATCTCTACTCGCCGGCGTTGGCGGAACAGTTTCCGCTGCTCAGGCAGCCGGCCGGCGCGAAGCGCGCGGCCGTCCTGCTCATCACGTCCAACCGCGGACTCGCCGGCGCGTTCAACGCGAACCTCATTCGCCAGGCGCGGCAGCTGCTGTCCCAGTTAGGCGGGGCCTCCACCGACACCGAGCTGCACATCGTCGGTCGAAAGGGACTCGGCTACTTCCGGTACGTGGGCGCGCCGATCGCGTCGTCCCGGATCGACATCGGCGACCGGCCCCGCGCCGAGCACGCGTCCGAGCTGGTCGATGGATTGATGCGCGATTTCGTGAGCGGGCGCCTGGATGCGGTGTACGTCGTGTACGCGAAGTACAACTCGCCGCTCTCCACGCCGCCCACCACCGACCGGATCCTGCCGGTCACGCCGCCCGAGCGAAAGGGACCGGCGCGCGACTATCTGCTCTTCCCGAGCGCGCAGGCGATTCTCTCGCAGTTGCTGCCGCTGTACGTGCGGAATACGGTCTATCGGGCACTCGTGGAGACAGCCGCGGGCGAGCAGGGCGCGCGCCGGACGGCGATGAAGAACGCCACCGACAACGCGGGTGAGATGCTCAACGTGCTGCGGCGCACGTACAACCGGGCGCGGCAGGCGCAGATCACGCAGGAGATCGCCGAGATCGTCGGCGGCGCCGAAGCGCTCAAGGGCTAACGGACTAACGGAACACCGCGGGCGCCGCCGGCGCCGCGACGCACACTTTCGGGGAACACACGCATGGCTGCGACACACACCGGTAAGGTCGTCCAGGTGATCGGTCCCGTGCTCGACGTCGAATTCGAGGCGGAGCATCTCCCGGAGATCTACAACGCGCTCGAGATCGACCAGGACTCCGACGGCGGCGGCCACGTCCGGCTGGTCGCCGAAGTCCAGCAGCACATCGGCCGCAACCAGGTTCGCGCCGTCGCCATGTCCAGCACGGACGGCGTGGAGCGCGGCATGGATGTGACCGACCTCGACGGCCCCATCTCGGTGCCGGTGGGCAACGCTGCGTTAGGCCGCATCCTGAACGTCCTTGGCGAGCCGGTCGACAACGGGCCGGCGATCTCCCCCGAGGCGCCGCGCTGGCCCATTCATCGCGCGAGCCCCGCGTTCGTGAACCTCGAGCCCAAGACCGAGGTGTTCGAAACGGGCATCAAGGTCATCGACCTGATCTCGCCATTCGTCAAAGGCGGCAAGATCGGCTTGTTCGGCGGCGCCGGCGTGGGCAAGACGGTCATCATCCAGGAGCTCATCAACAACGTCCAGAAAGGACACGGCGGCCGCTCCGTGTTCTGCGGCGTCGGCGAGCGGACGCGCGAAGGCAACGACCTGTATCTCGAGTTCAAGGAAGCCAAGATCCTCGACTCGGTCGCGCTCATCTACGGTCAGATGAACGAACCGCCGGGCGCGCGCCTGCGCGTGGGCCTTTCCGGCCTAACGGTCGCCGAGTACTTCCGCGATGTCGAGCACCAGGACGTGCTCCTGTTCATCGACAACATCTTCCGCTTCACGCAGGCGGGCTCGGAAGTGTCGGCGTTGTTGGGCCGCATGCCGAGCGCCGTGGGTTATCAACCCACACTCGCCACCGAGATGGGCGACCTGCAGGAGCGCATCACGTCCACCAAATCCGGGTCGATCACGTCGGTGCAGGCGATCTACGTGCCGGCCGACGACATCACCGACCCGGCGCCGGCAACGGCGTTCGCGCACCTCGACGCCACCGTCGTGTTGTCGCGCGCACTCACCGAGATCGGAATTTATCCGGCTGTGGACCCGCTCGCTTCGGGCTCCCGCATTCTCGCCGCACAGTACCTTGGTGACCGGCATTACAACGCCGCGTCGGAGGTCCTGCGTATTCTCCAGCGGTACAAGGAACTGCAGGACATCATTGCCATCCTCGGCATGGACGAACTGTCCGAGGATGACAAGCGCGTGGTCGCCCGCGCGCGGCGCGTGCAGCGCTTCCTGTCGCAACCGTTTGCGGTGGCCCAGCAGTTCACGGGCATCCCCGGTAAGTACGTGAAGCTCGAAGAGACGGTGGATTCGTTCGAGCGCGTCGTGGCCGGCGAGTTCGATGAGCTGCCCGAGCAAGCGTTCTACATGGTGGGCGGCATCGACGAAGCAGTGGCGAAAGCCAAGACGCTCAAGGACTGAGAGGCGCACGTGTTGACGGTCTCGGTCATCTCGGCGGAAGCGACGCTGTTCGAGGGGCAGGCGACAGCCGTGGTCGCGCCCGCATTCGACGGCGAGGTCGGCATCTTGACCAACCATGCGCCGATGATCACGGCGTTAGGCACGGGCACGTTACGGGTGGAGGACGGCGCGTCCACGCAGCGGTTCTCGGTGGCCGGCGGTTTCCTTCAGGTCGTGGACAACCAGGTACGGGTTGTGACGGAGCAGGCGAGCATCAGTCGGTGATGCGCGCGCCCGTGGGGGCGCGACGAGTTCAAGCCCAGTGGAGGAGCCTCATGAATCGCAAGACGTCGACGTTCATTGCCGTGCTCGTGGCAGCAGCGGCCTCAACCACGTTCGCCGGACGCCTCAGCGCCCAGGCGTGGCATTATCCGGCGTTCCAATTGCCGGAAGTCTCGACACGCGAATTCAATTTTGCCGTCGCGGGTGGCGGCGATTACGGCACGACGGGTCTCGCCCAATGGCGTGAAGGCATCGGGCCCGACACACACATCGGATTCGACCTCGGCTTCTCGTCGCCGTCGGGTGCATCGACGCTGTTTCTGATCGGTGGCGGCATCGGCCAGCAGCTGATTCGCTCCACGCAGGACATGCCGATCGATCTCATGCTAACGGGCGGTTTGTATGGCGCGTTCTCGAGCGACGTCGGATTTCTGCGCATTCCGATCGGCGTCGTCGCCGGCCATCGGTTCCCGCTGCAGAACGGCATGTCGTTGACGCCGTACGCTGCGCCGCGCCTTTCGATCGACGCCTGCGTTAGCTCGTGCCATGGCGAAGGAACCGACGCAAACGTGAACTTCGACCTCGGCCTCGATTGGGCGGTGAACTCGATGCTCTCGTTGCGGGGCGCGCTCACGGTGGGCGCCATCGGCGCTGGACCGAGCCAAACGGGGTTCGGATTCGGCCTCGCGTTCCGTCCGCAGACGATCCGGCACTAAAACCAACACGGTCTCTGCAGGTCGTGATGGGTGAACGAAGGGCCGCCCGGCGACTCGGGCGGCCTTTCGTCATTCGAAAAGGTGTAGCATTGGAGATGGCTCATATTTTGCTCGCCCACAGGGCCACGGAATCAGCGATGGGTGGCCAGCGATGAGTGCGGCGACGATTCTCATCGTCGATGACAGTCGGGAAAACGCGGACATTCTGCGCCGCTACCTCGAGCTGCGGGGCTACGCGGTGCGCATCGCGTACAACGCGGACGAGGCGATGGCGCTGTTCGACAGCGTGCGTCCGGCACTGGTGCTGCTGGACGTGCTGATGCCGGGCCGCGATGGGTGGGCGGTGTGCCGCGCGATGCGCGAGCATCCGCACGGCGCGCACGCGCGGATCGTGATGCTCACCGGGTTAGGCGAACGGCGGGCGCGCGAAGGGATGGTGCTCACCGGCGCCGACGACGTGATCACGAAGCCGATCGAGCTGCCGGAGCTCGCCGAGTGCGTGCGCCGCAACCTCGGGCACGGCGCGGACGTCGGCGCGTCGCCCGAGTCGTCGTTAGGCCGTTAGCCCGTTAGGCAGAGCGGCGGTCGAGCAGCCGCTCGACGAGCCGGGTCGATCGGTCCGCCGCGCCTAACCCGTTCCGCACGACTGCCAGCGCGCGCTCGCCCGCGGCGCGCCGGCGCCCCTCGGCGTGCAGCCACCCGATGAGCGCGCCGGCGAGCGCGGTTGGACTGGGTACCGCGACGCCGCCGCCCGCCTTCGCCAACAGCATCGCGTCCCGGCTCCGCTCGCAGTGCGGACCGAACGCCACCGGTACGCCGAACGCGGCGGGCTCCAACACCGAGTGCAAGCCGGCTTCGTGAAAGCCGCCGCCCACGAACGCCGCCGTGGCCAGTGCGTAGAGGTCGCCCAGCACCCCGACGCGATCCACGAGCACGACATCCGCCGTTGCCGCGGCGTCGTCGGTGAGCCGCGCGAGCGACATCCGGTCCGCCGCTGCCCAACGCTCGATTGCGGCCAGGTGCGCCGGATCCGGCTCGTGCGGCGCAATGATGAGGCGCACGTCGGGAATCTGGCGCCGCACCGAGCGCCACGCCGTCGCCAGCACGGCCTCGTCCGCCGGCCACGTCGAGCCCGCGACCACGGTCGGCCGGCGGCTCGCCAGCGGTGCCAGGAGCGTCCCGGTGCGATCGACGCGTTGGGCGCGCGCCCACACTTGGTCGTAACGCGTGTCGCCCGTGACCTCGATCGCGGCTTGACGCACGCCTAACGCAAGCAGCCGGGCTGCGTCCTCCTCGTCGATGGCGCCCACGGCGTCGAGGCGCGTGTACGCGTCGCGCAGCACCGCGGCCACCATGCGCGACCGCCGGGCCGATTGCGCGGCGAGCGTCGCGCTGATGAGGCCGAGTGCCACGCCGCGCTGCGCGGCCTCGCGCGTGAGCGCAGGCCACACATCGAGCTTGCTGTATACGAGCGCCGTGGGCCGAAGCGCATCGAGCGTCCCGCGCGCGTCGGCCATCGAATCGAACGGCAAGTAGTCCGCGAAGTCGGCGCCTAACGAGTGCGCGAAGCGCTCGGCGCTCGGCGAAAAGTGCGTGTAGGCGAGTTGGAGGTCGCTGCGTGAGGCGCGCAGGCGTTCGATCACCGGGCGCGCCTGCAGGCCCTCGCCAACCGACGGTGCGTGCATCCAGAGCAGTGGACGCGCCGCATCGCGGTGCGCGGCGCTCCACGCGGCGTACCGCTCCTGGATTCCTTTTCGCGCGCCGAGCGATCGCCAGAACTTTCCGTCGCGTTCCGGTGCCACCGATGCCGCAAAGCGCGCGACCTCGACGGCAAACGCGTAGAGCGGACGAAGCATGGCGCCTTAGCCGGCGTGAGAGCGGGTTACTGCGCCTTGACCTTCGCCAACTGCGCGTCGACCACCGCGCGGAATTGGTCTAACGGTTGGGCGCCGGTGATCTTGGCCGTGCCGATGATGAAGGTCGGCGTCGCCGTGACGCCGGATTCGTTCGCGCGGTCCACGTCGGCCTGGATCAGGGCGCGCATCTGGTGCTGGCTCACGCACGTCGTGTACGCGTCGTGCGATACGCCGAGACTCGCGGCGATCGAGTCGAGTGTCGGCTGGGGATTCGCCGCATTCTCCCATCGCGACTGCGAGGCGAACAGCGAGTCGTGCATCGGCCAGAACTTTCCCTGCGCAGCGGCGCACATGGCTGCTTCGGCGGCCGGCCACGCGTTCTTGTGGATCGACAGCGGATAATTGATGTACGCGAGGCGAATCTTCCCCGTGTCGACGTACTGCGACTTGATGGCCTGGTAGCTCTGATCGTGCCACTCGCGGCAGAAGGGGCACTGGAAGTCGCTGATCTCGACCACCCACAAGGGCGCATTCGCGCTGCCCTGCACGCGCGCGTGGTCGGCGGCGCGGTCGAGTGCGGTGTCGCCCTTGGTCGCCGGCTCCGAGGCGGGCGGCTGAGATGCGACGGCCGCCGACGCGGCAACGGACGACGAGCGATTACTACTGGAGGAGCCGCACCCAGCTACCGCGCAGGCCGCGATGAGCGTCGCGAGCGCGGTCACGCGTACCAGACCCATGAGCCCTCAGAAGTCGGAAAGAACGCGGCGCAACACCACGCCGCGCCGATCGAGAATGTACGTATACCCGCGACGCGACGCGAGCGCCGTAGCGAATCCCAGCTCGCGCGCGAGACCCAGCGTGCGCATCGGCGTGGTGCTCAGATCGATCACGTACACGCCTTCCGGGCCGGCGGCAACGAACAACCGGTGCTTGTCGATCGAGACGTCGTAGGCAAAGTGAGCGGTGGTCCACGAGGCGACGGGTCGCGGTGCGGTCGGATCCGTGATGTCGAACAGCCGCACGCCCTGCTCGCCTAACGCAACAGCGATCGTGTCTCCGGACTGCGCCAGGTGCAGGCCCACCGCGTCGAGCGGCGCCTCGCCGACGCGCACCAGCGAGTCGCTCGACGTACGCAGCGCGATGAGATTGCGGTCGGTGGTCGCCCACAGGAGGCCGTGGTCGGTATCGAGCAGCAGCGCGTGCACCGGCGACCCCATGCTGATGCCGGGCCAGGTGCGGGCCGTGTCGTCGGACAACGGCGCGATCTCGATGCGGTCGTTCACCGCGACGTACACGTGCCGCTGACCGCCCGCGATGGCGGCGACGTCGCCCGGACGAATCAGCGCGCCGGGGCCAGCGGCGGGAGGAAACATGTACAGGCCCGCCGGCGAGCCAACCGCCAGCCAGCCGCTCGTCGGCGCCAGGGCAACCGCGATGATGCTGTTGAGGCCGCGAGCCCGCAGGATTCCGGCTTCCATGGCTCCGCTCAACGGCAGCATCTCGACCCCGGAGGTGCCTCCCACCGCGATCAGCGAATCATCCGCGGCCAGCGCGACGGGCTCGCCTTCCAGGTGGGCGTTGACACTTGTGAGATGGAGGGGCGCGACGCCGCGGTAGCGCGAGTTGTAGGTCCGGTCGGCCTCATGGCCGAACGCGAAGCCGATACCGGCTCCGATTAGGGTTGACCCCACGACAACGCAGGGTGCCAGGCAGCCGTTGCTGCTTTTGCCGCCGCTGCTGCCATGGATACCGAGTCCGATTGCTCCTCCGAGGATCGCGCCGAGGATGGTGTAGATCTTCGTCCGCGACGATCGGGGGGCGGCGGTGGGCTCCGACGTTTGGGCGGCGATTGACGCGGACCACCCAAAGGCCGGGGCCGAGTTGACCGCCATCGCCGCGGCGATCACGGAGGCGATGATCCGGCGGCGGATCTTTGTGCAGAGCCACGAAACGCTGGCGGCCCGCGCATCGGATTCGGACCATCCTATGACAGTTGCGCAGGAGGACGCCATACGAGAAACCCGGTAAACGGACCCAGCGCGAGGGAACAGACGGGAGACGTCAGGGCACGGCACTGTCTGGCAGAAGCGCCCAAGTCGACATACTTTACCACTCCTTGACGCAATCCGGAAACTATCTGTATACTCT
>DATJET010000017.1:0-3046 GCA_035496295.1 Gemmatimonadaceae bacterium | reverse complement strand
GTCACCACAGCGAGCGCCACGCCTCGCGCGCTGTGATGTTCCGCAGGTACGTGAGCTCTTCGGGCGCGAACGGCGCCGGCACCAGACCGAACGCGGTCCACACGCGCATGTCGCCCACCGTGTTGTCGACCGCCAGCAGCTCGAGCAGGCTCGTCGTGACCGGCGGATTCGGCAGCACGCGCTGCGCGGCGGCGATCACCGGGTGAAGCAACGCCACCGGCACCGGAATCAAGACCCGCTGCGCGTGCATCGCGAGCAGCACGCGCTCGATCATCTGCCGGAGCGTCAGCGCCGCCGGCCCGCCCAGCGGATACGTCTGCCTAACGCTGTCGGCGCGCTCGAGCGAGAGTGCGATCACGCGCGCCACATCGTCCACCGACACCGGTTGGAATTTCGCCGTGCCGCCCCCAGGCACCGGATACACGACCGGCGACAGGCGCACCAACCGGGCGAGCACCGTGACGAATTCGTCCTCGGGTCCCACGATCACCGACGGACGCAGCACCGTCCAATCGAGGTCGCTCGCCACCACCGCATCCTGCGCCGCGCCCTTGCTGCGCAGGAACCGGAACGGCGACGCACTCGACGCCCCGTTCTGCGACATGTGCACGAAGCGCCGCACGCCCGCGGTACGTGCCGCGTCGAGCAGCGCGATCGTCGCGGCCGCGTTCACGTCCTCGTACGACTCGTCGCGTTTCTCGATGGCGATCGCGGCGAGATGCACCACGGCGTCTACGCCGCGAACGGCCACACGCACCGTGTCCGAGCTGCGCAGATCGCCCAACACGACCTGGACGGGAACGCCCGCGAGCCGGCGGTCGGCCTTGGTTGGGCTGCGTACGAGCGCGCGCACCGTCCATCCGTGGCTCGCGAGCTCGCGACACGTGTGCGAGCCCACGAGACCCGCGGCTCCCGTGACGAGCACCACGCCCTTGCCCGTCGCTTTCGCGACCGCGGGCTCCGGCGTCGCCTGCGTGGCTGGACCGCCGGCCGTTTCCATAGGAACGTCCTTCATCGGCCCACCTCCCTCGAATCGTGACCAGCGTTCGGCTCGCGATCTTCGTGGTGACGTACGTCCTCATTGCTGCACAGCAAGTCCCGGGCGTGCGCTTGAACCGACCGGCGGCATCCCTGCTCGGCGCCGTCGCCATGGTGGTGTTGGGCGGACTGCCGCCGCGCGAGGCCTATGCAGCAATCGACATCGACGTCATCGTGTTCCTGCTGGGCGTCTTGCTGCTGGTGGGCTACCTCGATCTCGGCGGATTCTTCGACTGGGCGGCGGTGTGGATCGCGCGGCGATTCCGCTCGCCGCATGCATTGCTCGCCGGCATCATCGTGGCGAGCGGCCTGCTGTCCGCGATCTTTCTCAACGACACGGTGTGTCTCGTGTTCGTACCGCTCGTTCTCCCGGCGCTGGAGCCGTTGGGCGCGCGGCCCTTGCCGTATCTGTTGGGCATCGCGTTCGCCGCCAACGTCGGCAGCGCGATGACGATCACCGGGAATCCGCAGAACATGTTGATCGGCATTTCGAGCGGCATCGCGTACCGCGACTTCGCGGCGCTGCTCGCGCTGCCGTCGTTAGGCGGACTCGCGATCGTGTACGGCGTCCTGGCGCTGATGTTCCGCCGCGAGCTCGCGCGCCCGTTCGTTGTGACGAGCGCAGCGGCCGGCGGGCGTCCGATGGATCGCGGACTCGTCGCGCGTGCGCTGGTCCTGTTCAGCGGTGCGCTCGCCGCGTGGCTCGCCGGGTTGTCGCTGCCCGTCGTCGCGATCACGGCCGGCGCGCTCATGATCGCGATCGGCCGGCGCGATCCCGCCGAGGCCTTCGCGAAAGTCGAGTGGTCGCTGCTGCTCTTCTTCGCGGCGCTGTTCGTGGTGATGCGCGGTGTGCAGTCGGCGCCGGTGTTCGTGGACCTCACGACGCGGGCGGCATCGACGCTGCACGGCGCGCCGTGGCACGACGCGGCGGTCACGAGCGCGGCGATGACGGCGCTGTCGAACCTCGTGTCCAACGTCCCGGCGGTGATTTTGTGGCGCCCGGTGGTGCCGCAGCTGCCTAACGCGCGGTTCATCTGGCTGGTGATGGCGATGAGCTCGACGTTCGCCGGCAATCTGACGCTGCTCGGCTCCATGGCCACGCTCATCGTCGCCGAGCGCGCCGCGGCGCGCGGGGTGGCGCTGCGATTTGGCGACGTGCTCAAGGCCGGCGTGCCCGTCACGCTCCTAACGCTGGCGTGGGGCGTTCTGATGCTGGTGTGGCTCGCGCGCTGATCGCGCGCCGCGCCAGTCACTGTTACGGCTTGGGCCGCTCCTTGGTGTCCCGCTTGGACACGTAGCGCTGCCACGCATCCCACGTGCCGCCCGCCACGATGCGCCAGATGAGAATGAACAGACCGAGCGACAGGAAGAGATGGACCCATCCGGGTCCGGAAAATGCAAATGTCATCACGCCCCAGAACACGAGCATTGCGATCGCGACGGGGTACGCCGCGATGTACACGAATCCTTTCTTCCCAGCGGTCGTCATTTGATTTGACTCGCTCCGAAGTGAACGCTACATTGTGAGCGGCAATGGGACGAAGAGCTCACATTTTTGAGCCAACAAGTCTCTCGGGTGGGTTCGATAAACTTTGTTTGACGTCAGGCCCCAGCGCGGGGAAGGCGAAAGGCAGGGTGAGGACCTCATACATTCGACGGGGCTTCAAAAATCCTCTTCGTTCCAACTTCTCGAGCCCTGCCTGCCGGCGGGGCTCGATTTTTTTTGAGTGCGAGTTGATCGCATCGCCTCGGGCCTTACGGAGTCGAGCCACCTACTGCACGCCGCCCCCGTATCAGCTCCCAGAAAATGCGCGGCGCCGTGGGACGCTTCCAGATCCACGACGCCAGCATTGCCAGCGCCCACAGTGCATACACCACTGCTATCTCTTCGCGCCATTCCGCGATGAGGAACTGCGCCAGCCACAGCACGAACAAGCCGGTTGCGTCCCACCAGTGGAGCCGCATGCGCGACAAGAGCAGCGCCGCGACCACGCTCTGCACCACCGTG
>DATJET010000016.1:0-8973 GCA_035496295.1 Gemmatimonadaceae bacterium | reverse complement strand
CACGAGCGACATGGTCGCTCGATGCTCGTCCGCGGTCTCGCCCGGGAAGCCGGCGATGACATCGGCGCCGAGTCCGAACACGGATGCGTCGCCGGCGATGCGTTCGATGGCGCGGGCGTACGTCGACGCCGTGTACCAGTGGCGGCCCATGCGCCGCAGCACGCGATCGGCGCCGGACTGGAGCGGCGCGTGCAGGTACGGCACGAGGCCGCCGTCGCGCGCGCGCAGTCGCTCCCGCAGCCGGTCGTCCACCTCGGTGGCTTCGACCGATGACAACCGGAAGCGCGCATTCGGCACCGCGCGCACGAGCGCATCGACCAGCTCGCCTAACGACGTACCGGTATCGCGGCCGTACGACCCGATGTGCACCCCGGTGAGCACGATCTCCCGATGATGCTCCGCCAATCGTTCGGCTTCGTCCACGAGATCATCGAGCGGCCGCGAGCGGTTGGCGCCGCGGGCAAGCGTCGTCGCGCAGAAGGTGCAATGCTCGTCGCATCCATCCTGGATGCGGAGCAGCGCGCGTGTGCCCGTCTGCCGCGCGGGCCGCGCCCCGCTCGGGCGGATGCCTAACGCAACCGCGACCTCCGCGCCGGCCGCGCCGGGAATCGCGCGCGTCACGCCCGGCAGCGCGGCGACGCCGTCCGGGTCGCGCGCCGCAGCGCACCCCATCACCACCGTCGCAATCCCCGGCCGCCGGCGCGCTGCCCGCCGCACAGCGTGCCGCAGGTCGGCTTCCGCCGCCGCCGTCACGGCGCAGCTGTTGAACACCGCCGCGTCCGCGTCGGCCGCGTCGGCCACGAGCTCGGCGCCCCCAGCCTCGAGCAGCGCGCGCACCACCTCGCTGTCGTACTGGTTGGCGCGGCAGCCGAACGTGCGCAGGTAGACTTTCATGTCCAGCCTAACCGGCGCGCCCCGCCGGTGGCATCGGGGTCGAGACGCCCGGCGGCGACGCGACGCTCGACGCGGGCACGTGCGTGCGCGGCGGCACGCACGGCAGCACGATGTGGAACTGGCTGCCGCGCCCCTCCGTGCTCTGCACCCAGATCCTTCCGCCGTGCGCCTCCACGGCCATCTTGCAGAACGTCAGGCCAAGCCCGGAGCTGCGCACCCGCGGCGTCTCTGGGCGCTTCACGCGCTCGAAGCGCAGAAAAATGATCTCGTGGTACTCGGGCGGAATGCCGGGCCCGTCGTCGGCCACCGTGAACAACACGCCGCCCGATGTGTCGCGACGACCCGTGAGCCAGATCGAGACACCGCGCGGACTGTGGGTGAGCGCGTTCTGGATCAAATTGCCGAACACGCGCCGCAAGAGACCAAGGTCGCCCTGAAACACCGGCGCTTCGTCGCTCGTGTCCACCGAGACGCGCGCGCCGTCCTGGCGAAACCGCATGGCCCACTCGTCCGATACCGACACGAGAAACGCGCGCGGCGCGATGGGCTGCAGCTCGAGCGACACGGCCGCCTCCTCGAGACGCGCGACCTCCAGCAAGTCCTCGATGAGCGCCAACAAGTCCTCGGCCTTCCCTTCCGCGTCGCCTAACGCTCGGCGCATCTCGGGCGAGTAGGCGCCGAAGTCGCCATCGAGCGCCATCTCGAGCGACGCCAGCACCGACGTGAGCGGCGTCTTGAGATCGTGCACGATCATCTTCATGAGATCGTCGCGCAGCTTCTGCAGCTCGCGCAGCTTGCGGTAGCTCTGCTCGAGCGCGTCGGTCGCGAACTTCAACCGGAGCAGCGAGCGCACACGTGCGCCCAGCACCTGCCGGTTGTGCGGCTTGGTGAGGAAATCGTCGCCGCCCGCTTCGATGGCCTTCACACGGTCGGTGGTGTCGTTGAGCGCCGTGACGAAGATGACCGGGATGCGCGCCGTACGCGGATCGCGCTTGAGCCGGCGGCACACCTCGAATCCCGTCGCGCGGTCGTCGCAGCCTAACGGGCCGGCGGGCATCGAGACGTCGAGGATGCAGAGGTCGGGGTGCTCCTCGAAGCACGCCGCCAGCGCGCTGGGACCGTCGATCGTGCCGAGCACGCGATAGCCGAGCGCCGTGAGTTGGTCGGACAACAACTCGACGTTGGCGGGCACGTCGTCCGCCACCACGATGAGCGGCGTCTGAGTGGCGGCCTCGGTCACGACGTCAACCGCTCAGGGGCGCACCATGATGCCGAACTCCGCCGTCCAGGCATGCTCGGTAACGCCGGGCAAGCCGGTCCGACTGGCGCGGACCAGAGTGAAGTCCACGCGCGAGCGTCCCTGCGAGAGCAGGAAGCCCAGGCCGCCGGAGTACGACGACTCGAAGATCTTGGACGAGTTCACCAGGAACGGCAGGCCGCGGTGCTGGTAGCCGACGCGCAGCGCGATCGGCGCGCCTAACGCAACCGGACCGCGGACCTCGGCGCCGCCGCCGTACGTCCACGTGTTCGTGACGAACAGGCCCGGTTGGCCCAACCCGTTCATGCTCGACCACCCGTCCCAGTCGGTGTGGAACGCGAGCACGATGCCGGGGAGCCCGGTGAACGTGATCCCCGCGCCGGCGCGCTTGGGCGCCGTGGCGCGCGTGAGCACGGTGTCGTTGCGGAACACCGTGAACCGGCCGCCCAACCGTCCGGACACCCCGATGGCCACCTGCGCACCGGGCTGCCACATGATACCGCCGCTCGCGCCGATGCCGGAAAAGGAGAGACGCGACTGCTGCGAGAACGTCCGGACGGTCGTGTCCTGCGACGTGCGCAGGATGGTGAGATTGTTGTCGCCCGAATAGACATCGGCGGACACGCCTAACCAGAGCGAGTTGAGCACCGCCACCGAGAGTCCGGGTTTGACGTCGTTGATGGCGCCAGAGACCTTGAAGTTTTCGGTGAACTGGACGCTGTCGCTGGCGAAATGGTCGAAGCCGCTGCGCGAGGTCTCCCAGGTGCGATCGAGCAGCGTGGACACCGATATGCCGGCCGTGACGCGGCTGCCGAGCGTGATGGCGCCGCTCATGAGTGGGAACCGGCTCGTGGTCGTGTGGTCCGACTGGCCGTTGGCCGTGACCGTGCGGAACTCCGGCGCGTACTCGACGTAGATGCCGGGGCGGATCCACGCCGCGATCGCCGCGGGGTTGAGCGCCGACTGCGCGTCGGTCTCCGCCGGCCCGCCGCCTAACGCCGCGGCGGCGGCGCTGATCTGGCCCGGCGGGTACCCGAAGCCCTGCGTGCTCACGGTGCCCTGCGCACGAGCGGAGCCGGCCGCGGCGAGCGCCGCCGCGGCGAGCAGCGCGGGTGGGATGAATCGCGGTCGCATCACGGAAGGCCGAACCCGCTCCTGGGGATAAAGCTGATCTCGATGCGCGGTTTGAGACTGTCCGCCGCGGTGTTCGAGTAGAAGAGATATTGTCGCGGCTCAATGCCCTCGCCCGTCGACTCGAGCACGATCGCGCGCTGCGACCGGAGCGGCCCCAGCCGCCGCCACAACGAGAAGACGCCAACGAGCGGGATCGTGTCGGGGCGCGCGACCTCGGGGCGGAAGTTGATCGTCGGCACGCCCGTGATGCCTAACGAACCGGGCGGCGCCGCGAGCAGCGTGGCCGCCGCGATGTTCGTCACGCCGGGCGACGCCTGGACGACACCCGTCTGCAAGAGGATGGTGTCGGCGGTGTCGGCCGTACCGAAATCCACGTTGGCCAGCTGGTGCAAGATCAGGTTCGCGCGCACGATGGTGGCCGAAGAATCGATGAGCGCCGACGGCACGCTGAAGCGCATGTAGATGCGGCTCCCCGGAATTCCACCGGCGGCCAGAATGCCCGCCGCCGGCGGAGGCGTACCCTTCAACACGAGATCGTAGTCGGCCAAACTGTTGAACGGCGGCGAACCATTGGTGTGCGTGTTCACGTTGCGCTGCGTGAACGCCTTGCTCGTATCCGAAAACCCGAAATAGAAGAGCGACGCCGGCAGGCCGCCATCGGCGCTCCCGATCCTGAGCTGGGTCGACTTCGCGCTCTGGATGCGGATGCCTAACCGGATCCGCTTGCCATCGCGGACGTGCTCCGCCACCCACCCCGTGTCGATCCGGATGCTGATCGCGCCTTTCACCGAGTCGCGCGGTACGACGCGGGACGCGATGGGCGGGTTGTTGAGTTGCGCGTGCACGGCCCCGGTGTCCAGGTCCGGCGCGTTCGCGTCCACGTCGAACACGAGGAAGGTCACCGTGTCCGGAACGAGAATCGTGTCGCGCGTACTGTCGGTGGGCGCAATGACGGTGAACTTGACCCCGCTCGAATCGACCCGCGTGATGGGCTTGGGCGCCGCGAGCGTGTCCGTGTCGGGCAGGATCCGGATGAGCGAATCGAACCGCAGGATGGCCGCGGTTTGCACCGAGTCCCCGCCCTGCACGTAGTTGGCCACCAGCAGCTGCTGCTCGGTGCCAAGGGGCGGGATGCCGACCACGTTGGTCAACGTATCGAACGCGTCGGTGCCGGACAGAACGGTGTCCTTCACCGTGAGCGTGTCCGGACACAGCGCTGGACACGCCGCCCCGCCCGCGAGATTCTCCTGACACGCGCCGATCACGGTGGCAACCGCCACCAGTGTGCCCATGAGGAGCAGTGTGCGACCCGGCTTACGAGAAACGGGCACTCCGGCCTTCCACGGAGAGATGGTTCTGGTGCGCCTGACGCATCGTCCTAACGGGAACGACGCGCTGGCCTGTCACGAACGGTCGAGCGAATGCGGCGTGAACGGAAACGGCAGGAGTGAGGCGACGGACCAATGGGACTCGCCGCCTCGACTGGTACAACTGACCACCTCGAGGCGTGGGCCGAGCTCGCCCAGGACTTGTCGGCACACACCACACGGCGGCGCGGGCTCGGCCGCGTTGGTCGCGATGACCAGGGCAACGAAATCGCGCGCGCCGTCGGCGACCGCCGTCGCGACCGCCACACGCTCGGCGCACATCGACGCCGGATACGACGCGTTCTCCACGTTGCACCCGGCGTAGATGCGTCCGTCGCCCGACCGCACGGCCGCGCCAACTCGAAAGCGCGAGTACGGCGCGTACGCGTGGTCTAGGGCCGCGAAGGCCATTGCGCGCAGCTCCCGCCAGTCCGCATCCGATGTCGCGGAAGGGGTGCCGACGACGGTGGCGCCGGAAACGCGCTGCTTCACGCGGCGAGCAACTCCGCGAGGAACGACACGCCATGATCGCGAAATTCGACCCCCAACCATTCCGCGACCGTCACGCCGACGTCGGAGAAGGTGGATCGTTCACCAAGCGATCGCGGATGGACGCGCGGGCCCACAACGAGAAGGGGCACGCGCTCGCGCGCGTGATCGGTGGATGACGTGGTCGGGTCATTCCCGTGATCGGCCGTCAAAAAAAGCAAGTCGTCCTCGCGAAGTGCGCCTTCAATGCCGGGGAGCGCGGAATCGAACGCCCGCAATCCTTCATAGAACCCCGACACATCGTTTCGGTGCCCCCAAAGCTGGTCGAAATCTACTAGGTTGGCGAAGAGCAGCCCACCATCGAGCGCGTCGAGCGCGCGATGAATTTCCGCGAGCCCAGCCGCGTTGTCATCCGTGTGGACTGACGTGATCGCCCGCCCGGCGAACAGATCGTCCACTTTTCCCACACCCATCCGCGCCAGGCCGCGTTCGGCGAGCGCGTCGAGCAGAGTGCGCTCGGGCGGTGCAATCGAGAAATCGCGACGCGCTGCGGTTCGCCGATACGCACCCGCCTCACCCGTGAAGGGGCGCGCGATCACGCGCGAGACGTCGTTCGGCGCAACGAGCATCGACCGCGCAATCTCGCACGCGGCGTACAATTCATCGAGCGGGACCACGCGCTCGTGCGCGGCGACCTGAAAGACAGAGTCCGCACTCGTATACAGAATCCACCGGCCGGTGCGCTCGTGCTCGGCGCCGAATCGGGCAATTACCTCGGTACCGCTCGCTGCGATGTTGCCCAACACGCCGCGACCCGTGCGATCCGCAAACTCGTCCACGAGCTGAGCGGGAAATCCGTCCGGATACGTGGGAAATGGTCGCGCGAGATGCACGCCGGCGATTTCCCAGTGTCCGGTGGTGCTGTCCTTTCCCGCCGACGCAGGACGCATCGTACCCCACGCGGCGCGCGGCCGTTGGGCGGGCTCGACGCCGGCGAGCGGCGCGATGCATCCGATTCCGAGTTGCGCCAGGTTGGGCAGATTGAAGCCTCCCACTGCGCGCGACAGGTTGCCCAACGTATTGCTCCCGGTGTCGCCGTAATCGGCGGCGTCCGGCGCCGCGCCGATGCCCACGCCGTCGAGCACGAGAATGATGGCGCGGCGCGTCACGACGCGCTCACGTACTGGCGCGGGAGACGCGACTTGAGTCCGGTGAGGACTTCGTAAGGCGAAAGATCGGCCTCACGCGCCACCGACTCGACGTCGCGCACGCGATCACCGTCGCGTCCGATGAGCGTGGCCACATCGCCCACTTCGCACGGAATGTCGGTCACGTCGATCATCGTCATGTCCATCGTGACCACACCGACCACAGGCGCACAGCGGCCTCGCACCAAGGCGTGCGTGCGGTTGCCGAATGCGCGCCGGTAGCCGTCCGCGTAACCCGCGGGCAGCGTCGCTATGCGCCGTGTGCCCGACGCGCGATGCGTCGCATCGTAGCTCACCGAGTCTCCGTCGAGAATGGTGTGGAGCTCGGCGATGCGCGCGCGGAGGCTCACGACGGGCTCCGGTTGGACGAGCGCGTGCGGGCCGCTTCCCACACCGTAGAGGAAAATACCCGGACGCGCGAGCGACCATTTCGACTTCGTCGTGCGCGCCAGCGCAGCGGAGTTTTCGGTATGAAGGACGGCGGGTCGAGCGGGCAATCGTCCGATCGCTTCCTCGAAGCGCTGCTCCTGTTCGGCGAGCGAGCCGTCATCCAGCTCGGCCGAGTGAAAATGAGTGAATGCGCCCTGAGGCGGAGCCGCGCGCAGCAGTGTGTTCAGTTGGCCGACTTCATCCCAGTGCGCGCCGGCGCGGTGCATGCCCGTGTCGATCGCGAGGTGCCAGCTCTCGCGTCCGGCACCGAGCGCGCGCCAGGCGTCGATCTGCTCGGGCGTGCCGAGGGCCGGCGTTAGGCGGGCAGCACGGAGGTCGGCAAGCTCATCGGGCAGAGCCGGGGTGAACACGATGATCGGCCGGTCGACGCCGGCTTCGCGCAGCTCGCGTCCCTCGACGAGTGTGGCGACACCGAAGCCCCACGGCGACAACGGTTCGAGCGCGCGCGCCGCGGCCACGGCACCGATCCCGTAGCCGTCGGCCTTGATCATCGGGAGGAGCGCGGCGGCGCGGGCGGCCATCACGGCCCCATTTCGGCGTAACGCGCCCAGATCGATTTCGACCCAGGCGCGTGTCATCGACTCTCGCGTTGACGCATCATCGTTCGGGCGGGTAGTATACCGGCCCGGGAGGAACGATGCAAGCTAAACCAACGCTTGAAGATGCGCTTGCGCTCATGCGTGATTTGCGCGCGCGCTGCGATTGGGATCGCGCGCAGACGCACGACTCGCTGCGACCCTATCTGATCGAGGAGACGCACGAGCTGGACGACGCCATCCGCAGCGGTGATGTGGATGCGATGCGCGAAGAGTTAGGCGACGTGCTGCTCCAGGTGCTGTTCCATTCGGTGCTCGCCGAAGAAGACGGTGCATTCGACGCGCACGACGTGGCCGGCGGCCTGATCGACAAGATGAAGCGGCGTCATCCGCACCTGTACGGCGGCGGTCCCAAGGAACTCTGGGAGGCGATGAAGGCGAAGTCGCGCGGCTCGCTCACCGAGGGCCTGCCGTCGGGACTTCCCGCCCTGCACCGCGCTCAACGTCTTCAGGATCGCGCCGCAGGTGTGGGTTTCGACTGGCCGGACGTCGAAGGGCCAGCACTCAAAGTCGAGGAAGAGCTGGCCGAGGTTCGCGAGCAGCTCGCGCGTCGGCCCGGCGCGGACGCGCACGACGCTCTCGAGGACGAGTTAGGCGACCTCTTGTTCGCGGTGGTCAACCTGTGCCGTCGGGCGAACGTTCACGCTGCGGTGGCGTTAGACCGGGCGAACCAGAAATTCGTGCGGCGATTCGAGGACATGGAGCGGCTGGCCGTCGCGCGTGGAGTCGCGCTGGCCTCGTTAGACCTGGCCGGGCTAGATGCGCTTTGGGAGGAGGTCAAGCGCGGTGAATAGGCCTGCCGCATGGAGGGTTCGACTGACCAAGGGACAAAGGATAACTAAAGGAAACTGCAAGGATAACTACAGGCATCGCTCGGCTGCGAAGGTGAGATCGACACACTGTGCGACCCTCGTTTTTTTTGTTGAAAACTGCACGAATAAGTCTGGCACCAAGTGCCAGGCGAACCGCCACTCATGATTCAGCACACCGTCCAGCAGTTGTCCAAAAAAAAGGCGAAGTCCGACTGGCAGAGATGTCCTTTTCACCGCAGCCGAGCGATGCCTGTAGTTATCTCTGCAGTTATCCTTGTCGTTATCCTTTAAAGCCTTTGTCGTAGATCTCTCCCCCTGGTCGTAGATCCCGGAAGGCGGCAATCACGGCTTCAGGCGATTCATGAGTCGCGGGAACGCAATCGCCTCGCGCAGATGCGGCAGCCCGCAGATCCACGAAACAGTGCGCTCGAGGCCGAGTCCGAAGCCGGAGTGGACGAAGGTTCCGTAGCGGCGCAGGTCGAGGTACCAGTCGTACGCCTGCTCGGGCAAATGCTCGGCGCGAATGCGCGCGAGGAGACGATCGTAATCGTCCTCGCGCTGGCTGCCGCCGATGATTTCGCCATAGCC
The DNA here is from genome assembly GCA_035496295.1 of Gemmatimonadaceae bacterium. Lineage (GTDB taxonomy): Bacteria > Gemmatimonadota > Gemmatimonadetes > Gemmatimonadales > Gemmatimonadaceae > JADGGM01. The sequence goes on along the minus strand of DATJET010000016.1, from coordinate 177 downwards.
CTCGGGCGCGAGTAAGTCATCGCAGAGCACCGTGCGCGGGTCGGCGGGATTCTCCTTCATGTAGAAGGCTTTCGCCTCGCGCGGATAGTTCATCACGAAAACAGGCTTGTCGTATTCGGCGACGATGAGCGATTCATCCTCGGCGCCAAGGTCGTCTCCCCAGACAGTCGTGCTGCC
>DATJET010000015.1:0-7995 GCA_035496295.1 Gemmatimonadaceae bacterium | reverse complement strand
GACGACGATCACGCCCGCCTCGGCGGCTTTGCGCCGCGCCGCGAACACGAAGCACTTCGCGTAGTGCGGACACTTGAGCCGGCCGCAGAGGTCGGGCTCGGCCGCGACTTCGTCCCACGCATCGGGGCTCGGCGGCGACGGAAGATCGGCGAGGGATCCGTCGCTCGTGTGTGCCGCCCAGGCACGCAGACTCTCGATTTCATCGGTGACCGCGCCGTCGAACAACGACGCGCCGTGTCCGGCGGCCTGCTCGAGGCGCTGCAGGCAGACGTAGTTTCGCCATCCTTTGAGCAGCGCGAAGCGCACGGGCTGGTCCGTGAGCGCGTCGGCGAGGAACGGCAGGTCTTTGCCGACGAGCTGCTCCTGGAGGTTGATCGTGTTCGTGGAAACGATCGTGCGCTCGCCGTTGGCCGCCGCCCAACGGAGCGCGGGCACCAGGTAGCCGAGCGATTTGCCGACGCCCGTGCCCGCCTCGAACAGCCCGATGCCGCCGCCGTTGTAGAGCCGGGCGATGGCCGCCGCCATGTCGCGCTGGCTCTCGCGGTCCTCGTAGCGGGCGAGCCGGGCCGCGACCGGCCCGTTCGGCGCGAGCGTGGCGCGCACGGCATCGAGCGCCAGCCTAACGGCATGCTTCGGGCGCGGGACTTCGACCACCACGTAGAGCGTCGCGGCCGTGTTGTCGACGATGCCGAACCCGATGCCGTCCTCGTGGATGCGCGCCGCCACGGCGAGATCGGCGTCGGAGGGATCGAGGCGGCCGCTCGGGTGGTTGTGCAGCATCATCTCGCCGCGCTCGGCGAATCCGGGAAGCGCGAGCACGCTGTCGACGCCGCCACGCGCGACCACGCGCACGGTCTGGACGACGCCGTCGCCATCGAGCGTGGCCGCAAAGCACACTTCGCATCCACCCGCGAGCGTGATAGCCGCGCGGAGCGCCGCCGCCGCGCGCGGTGCGAGGCGCCGCTCGGACATCGTTCCGTTAGGCACGGCTTGTGGCGCCATGGTCATCGCTTCACGACGTCGGCCAACGCGACGGGTTCAGGCTGTTCACCATTCCCTGTTCCCGATTCCCCATTCCCTAGGTCTTCAGCGGCTTCTTCTTCGCCGCCGGGAACAGCACGTTGTTCAGGATGAGCCGGTAGCCGGGCGAGTTGGGGTGCAACGACAGATCCGTGGGCGGATTGCCGATCGCGTGCTGCGGGTCCTCGGGATCGTGGCCGCCGAGGAAGGTCCAACTGCCCTTGCCGTAATCGCCGTGGATGTACTTCGCCCACGGCGCGCCGGCTTCATCGGCCAGCACCGTGACGCCCGGTTTGATGCGGTTCTTCATGAAGCTCGTGGTGACGCCGTAGAAGTCGGGGATCACCGTGCGGTGGTCCTGCACGAGCATCGACGGCACCGGGTCGAACTTGGCGCTGAACGCGAACAGCGTGAACGTGCCTAACGGTTGACGGCGCCCCGGCACGTTGGCCTGGTGCCCGTCGATGTCGCTCATCGAATTCACGTACGGCGACAGCTCGAGCTGCGCGCCGCGGAAGGCGAGGCTGGCGTTCCAATCCATCTTCGCGTCGGCGTTGGGATCCATCGGCGTCCCGTCGGCGAACACGGACGCGATGTCGACGTCGTGCGCGGCCAGCGCGAGATCGAGCGTCTCGGTGGCACCGCACATCGCGAACAAGAACCCGCCGTTGTTCACGTAGTCGCGGATCTTCATTGCCACGTCCTTCTTGAGCGCCGGAATGTTGGGGAAGCCCAGTTTTTTCGCCGTCGCGAGATTGGTGCGCTGCATGTCTACGAACCATGACGCGCCGCTGTACGCAATGTAGAACTTGCCGAGCTGGCCCGTGAAGTCCTCGTGGAAGAGATGCACCCAGTCGTACTTGGAGAGGTCGCCGTGCTCGATCTCGTCATCCCAGATCGGCGTGTACGGAATGCCCGCGTAGCGCAGGGCGAGGATCACCGCGTCGTCCCACGGCGGCGAATAGGGCGCCGTGTACACGGCGATGCGCGGGGCCTTCTCGAGCGGCACCGACTCCATGTTCGCCTGGGACATCTGATTGCGGATGTCGGAGAGCGTGGCGTCGTCGACCGGCTGTGTGGTGATGCCGTCGAGGGCGGCGCGACGCCGCAGCTCGGGCGTATCGGGCAGAAGGAATGACCCGCCGCGATAGTTGAGCAGCCATTCGCCGCGCGCGCCGTCCTTGAGCGCGTTGTACGTGAGGCCGTACGCCTTGAGGTGGTTGGTCTGGTCGTCGTCCATAGGGACGAGGAGATGCTGCGCGCGGGCAGCGTTAGGCAGGAGCGCCAGGGCCGCTGCCGCGAGGTACGTCAGGATGCGTTTGGAAAACATCGACTCACGATGTGGAAGGCACCGTTTGCCGCGCGAGCTCGAGCTCGCGCCGCGCTTGCGGGACGAGCGCGCTCTGCGGGTAGGTGATGATCAGGTGCTCGAGTCGCGCGATCGCGGCGGGCGTCTGCTTCGTGCGCCTGAGAATCCGCGCCCATTCGAGGTCGGCTTCCGGCGCTTCCGGACTCTGCGGCAGCGAGTCGACGATGGTTTTCCAGGCGGCGATCGCCTGGGGCGCGTCGCCGTGCGTGGTGTACAGGCGGGCGGAGGTCGCGATCAGCAGCGACCCCGCGTCGGCGAGCGAGGGCGCCGCGGCCGCGAAGGCGGCCGCGGCGGTGGCCGTGTCGCCGCGGGCGAGCGTGAGGTACGCGTTGCCTAACGCTTCCGACTTGGTGGCGCGCGTGCGGTCGAGGAGGGCCAGCACGGCGAGCACGTCGCCCGACGGATCGCCCTGTGCGTGCAGTTGCCGGCGCGCGCCGGCGAGGTCGCCCTGGTAGAGCGCGATCCATCCGGCGGCCGCGTCGTCGCCGCCACCGCCCGATGCCAGCGCCTGCCGCGCGTGTTCGAGGTCGCCCACGCGCACCCATCCCCAGGCGAGGAGCCGAGCGTTCTGCGCCTGATCGTCGGCGGACATCACGCCGCGGTACGCATCGAGCAGCCTGGCGCCGTCGGCCGGCTTGCCTAACGCAGACAGCGCGCGCAGGTGGATCGGGAGCGCGGTGGTGGCAGCCGCGGCCGAGTCGAGGTCCGTCTCGGCCCGCGCCGCGAGCGACGCGGCGCCGGCGGCGTCGCCGCCGGCGAACGCGTCGTTCGCGGCGCGGACCAGGTACGCCGGCGTGGGATCGGCCTGGTCGGCCGCGACGAGCGCGTCGCGGGCGACCAGCCACGCGTTCGACTGCTCGGCGCGGTGCGCGAAATCGAGCCATGCGGCGACCGTCGCGCTGTCCGGCCGCAGCACATGGAGTGCGGTCCATCCCTCGCGCGGCGCACCCCACGCCAGTTCGAGTGCGCCCAGCACCTTGAGCGGCGGCGTGCTAACGGGAGCCGCGGCGAGTGCGCGGCGCACCGCGTCGCGCGTGCCGGCGGGCGTCGGAAACAGCGCGAACACGGCCGCGTCGGCCAGATATGGATTGTCGGAGACCGCCTGGCGCCAGGCGCGCGCCGACGGTTCCCACTTCCCTATCGCCGCGTCCAACTGCGCAACCTCGTACGAGAAGCCGCGCGCGTTGCCGGCTTGTGTCTGCGCCAGCTGCAGCACCGTGTCGGCCTGCGCCGTGTAGCCGTCCTCGATCAGCATCCGCGCGTACTCCTGGTACGGCGCGGGATCGTGCGGCACGTCGTGCCGCCATTGGTCGAACGCCCGCTGCAATCCGGCGCGGTCCCCGAGCGAGCGGTACGTGCGCAATTGCGCGGCGCGGAGCGCGTTGAGGCGCGGCTCGCGCGCGATGGCCGAATCGAGCACGGGCAACAGCGAGTCGGACCGGCCGAGCTGCGCGTACACGCGCTCGAGTCCGAGCATCGCGGCGAGCGAGTTAGGCGTCTGGACCAACGCCTGCCGGTACGCGATCGCCGCCGAGTCGTATTGATCGCGCGTCTCGAAATCCTGGGCGCGCAGGTAGGCCGAGCCGGCCGAATCCGTGGCCTGGGCGCGCGCGGCGCTCGTCGTTAGGCAAAGCCCGGCGACGAACGCCGCGCCCGCGTTACGGATGATCCGGCTGATCCGCATTGATGCGCTTGAAGTACTCGAGCACGGCGCGGCGCTCGTCGGGCGTGAGGCCGCGCAGCTCGTTCCACGTCGGCTCGCGGAACTTCTCCACCGCCCGCCCGCTCGACACCGTGCCCGTCGTGATGGCGGTGTCGATGCGCGCCGTTTCCGCCTGCCGCTTGCCCTGATCCTCGCGTTCGTCCTGTTCCAGCGTTAGGCCAGCGTCCAACAGCCGGTGGAACAACTTCTGTTGGCGGTCGAGCAGCGACGGATCCACGCGGCCGCGGTCCAACGCGTCGGCGATTTGCCGCATCTCCTTGGCCAGCTCCGCCGCGCGCTGCGCACCGTTGCCCGCGTTGTCGATGCCGTTCGCGATGTCGCGCTGGCGTGCGGCGAGCGCGCGGGCTTGCGCCATCATCTCGGCCGACGGTTGCGCGCCGGGTACCGGCATCAACCCGGCCGACTGCGAGTTGACCGCGCCCTGTTGCTTCGCGGCGTCGCGCATCGCCTGAATCATCTCCGAGAACCCGGATGCCGACGCGCCGTTCGCCGCGCGCGCACGATCCTGCACCATGCTCGCGGCCGCTCGATTCAGCGCGTCCGCGGCATCGTCCATGTCGGACGCCATTTCCTGCGAACCACCGCCCCGCGCGCTCTCGGCCGAGCTGCGCGTGGCCGCTTGCACACGCTGGCTCGCATCGGCCATCGCGCCCTGCGACTGCGCCGACACGTGCGCGGACTGTCGCGCCGCCTGATCGAGGCGCTGCTGGATGCGCTGCACGCCTTGCTGCACCGCGCTCTGATCGGCGCGGAGGCCGTCGGTCTGTCCGCTCCGCGCGCGGTCGGCCAACTGCTGTTGGTCGCGCGAGAGCTGCATCGTTTCCTGAATCGAGCGATCCAACTCCGACGTGACCTGATTTTTCCATTCCTGGATCTGCTGGTCGCGCGCGTCGGCGAGCTGCTGCTGCACGGCATCCATCTGTTGGGCGGCCTGTCCCGCGGCGCTCGAGCGTTGGGCACGAGACGGATCCGATTGGCTCTGCCGCGAGCGTTGGGCTTGTTGGCCTTGTTGGCCTTGTTGGCCTTGTTGGCCCTGTTGGCGTTGTTGGCCTTGCTGGCTCTGCTGGCTCTGCTGGCGCTGCGCCGATGCGTCTCCGTTAGGCGGCGCCGCGCGCGCGACGGACGACGCCGAGGAGTCGGCGCGCTGCGGTGCGCCTTGCAGCTTCTGCGGACCGGACTGCGCCGAATCCTGCTGCAACCGCTTCTGCAGATCGGACACGTGCTGCGAGAGGTCGCGCGAGCGTTGGCTCAACTGCTGTGCATCGCGCGCGGCGCTGGAGTCGGCGCGTGCGCCGGCGCGTTGCAGCGAGTCCGCGAGCTGGTGCTCGCCCTTAGCGATGTCGCGTGCTTCATCGTGCAGCGTCTGCATCGACCCCTCGAGCGCGGCGCGCTTGAGCATCTCGGCGCTGCGCTCCAACTGCTCGCGCAGCTTCTGTTGGGCCTGCGCCAGGTTCTGCATGGCGCGGCGCGCCTGATCCGGCGACAACTGCTGCGTTGCCTTGAGCACGTCGTCGAGCTGCTTCTGGAGCTCGGGGGTGAGCGCGTCGCGCAGCATCTGCTGGGCATCGTGCAGCTGCTGCGCGAGCGCCGAGTCCATCACGCCCGCGGCGCGGAGCTGCTGCTCGAGCGCCTGCGCCGTCTGTTGGGCCTGGCGCACGCGGTCGCTCAGCTGCTGCTGTTCTTTCGCGAGCGCCTTCGCCTGCTCGGCGTTCTCGTACGACATGGAGCGCGGCGTCGCGGCCTGCTGCCCGCTCGACGCTCCGTTAGGCTGCGACGACCCCGACGACGGCGCGCGGTCGGCCCGCGAGCGCGCCGCCTCGTCCGTCCGTTGGGCCAGGTCGCGCTCGCTGCGCGCGGTCGATGCGACTTCGGATGCGGTGGAGTCGGCCAGCGCCCGCGCCCGCTCGCGCTGCTCGGTGAGCGTCGGCACGCGCAGCACGATCTCGCGGCTCAGCGTGGTCTGCCGCCAGGGCGAGTTGTCGGTGGCGGCCGCGACGACCGCCATCGCATCGCCGGGCGCGAGCTGCCGCGGCGCGAGGTCGAGCGGCACCACAGCGGTCCACGCCGTTGCGTTAGGCGACGCCAGCTCCTGCACGACCTGGGGCATCACCGCACCGTCGGCCGTGCGCCGGGTGGTGCGCAGCGTGATGTCGGCCAGACCGTGATCGTCGCCGGCGGTAAGGCGCAGCGCCACCTGCGCGTCTACCAGCACGACGGTATCCTGCGCCGGCGCGACGATGTCGATGCGCGGCGACGAGTCCGCGACCACCTCGAGGTCGAGCGGCTGCGGCACGTCGGCGATGGCACCGCGAGCGCCCGCCGCGGTCCATGCCCAACGGCCGCTCTCGCGCGCCACGAGTCGCCCGGCGAACGCGTGGCCATCGGGGCGAAGCCGCACCGTGTCCTTCTCGCGCGCCAGCGCGATCGCGTCGAGCATCGTCGAGGCGCGTCCGCTGATGGAGAGCACGGTGCCGCGCGGCACGCGCGCCGGCTCGCCGGTCGGGATGGTCTCGGTGGCGCGGCCGAGATACGAGGGATAGGTCGCCCGGATTGCGACGTCGCCCACGAACGGCCGGTCGGTGACGTGCACGATGAGCGTGTCGGTGCGGACGCGGCCGTCGGTGGCGACGATCGCGAGGTCGGCGTCTAACGGCCCGAGCTCGGTGGCGGCCTCGCCGCCGCGCACGGGCAGCGCGAGCGTGCGCCAGGCCGCGCCGGTGGTGCGGATGTGGAGCTCGAGGCCCAAGCGGTCCACCGCGCGGATGCGGAGCGGCATCTTCTCGCCGCGCATGATCTCATGGGCGGCGTTCTCGATGACTAACGGAGGCAGGATGGTACCGCGCCAGGCGCCGATGGGGTGGCGGATGGCGCGCCATCCGTCGGGCGCGGCGCCGCGCGCCGCGCCCAACACGGCGATGCCGGCCACCGCGCCGAGGACGGCGATCGCGCCACGGCGCAGCGCCGTGCGCTGCGCCGCGGGCGCGAGCGCCCCGCGGAAGGTCGCGAGGCGCGACGCCAGCGCGTCGGCCGCATGGCGGCCGAGCGCGCCGGCGTCGCGCACCTCGAGGGCCGCGCGCACCGACCCGCGCCGGAGCGACCGCTCCGCTTCGATGGCCCGCGCCACCGCGTGCGACGACGCCGCGGCGCGCACCGCGCCGCGTGCCCACCAGCACGCGATCGCCGCCGCCACCAGCGCCACGCCCCACGACGCCAACGGCGCGCTCGGTCGCGTGATCCACCGCGCGCCGCCCAACGCGAGCGTGCTCGCGGCCAGCAGCACCGCCGCCGCCGCGACGCCCACCGCCGCCCCGCGAGCCAGAATCGCGATGCCTAACCGCGACCGCTCGCGGCGGACCAGTCCGGTGACCGTCACGACACCGGCCGGCTGGTGACCGCGTACACGAAGAGATTCACACCCATGCGCAACGCCGCTTCGTGCTTCGCCGGCGGATCATGGTACACCGTCGTGTCCTCCCACCCGTTGCCCAGGTCGCACTGATAATCGTAGAACACGGCCAACCGGTCGCCAAGGAATATGCCTAACCCTTCGGCCGGCTTGCCGTCGTGCACATGGATCTTGGGCAGCCCACGCGGGAAATCGTACACGATGTGATAGATGGGGTGCGTGAGCGGCACGTCCACCAGCGGCCGGTCGGGGAATACGCGCTTGATCTCGCGCCGGAAGCTCGCATCCATCCCGTAGTTGTCGCTGAAATGGATGAACCCGCCCCGCTCGAGATACTCGCGCAGCCGCGCCACTTCGGCGTCGCTGAAATGGATGTTGCCGTGGCCCGTCACGTGGATGAACGGATAGTCCCACAGCCGGTCGTCCATGAGCGTGATGCGCGCCTCGGTCCGCTCCACCTTGAGCGACGTCCGCGTG
>DATJET010000014.1:0-5537 GCA_035496295.1 Gemmatimonadaceae bacterium | reverse complement strand
CAGCGCGACGGCCTGCTCGTTGGCGGCGTTGAACACCGCGGGCGCGGCCCCGGCGCGGCGTCCCGCAGCCAGGCCTAACTGCAGGGCCGGAAAGTCGGCGGTGCGGACGCGCTCGAACGTCAGCGGCGACAGCTCGACCGGATCGAACGGCGGCACGCCGGTGTCCGTTAGGCGTTCGGGATGCGTGAGCGCGTACAGCACGGGCAGCTCCATGCTCGGCACCCCAACCTGTGCGAGCACGCTGCCATCGACGAATTCGACGAACGAGTGCACGACGCTCTGGGGATGCACGACTACCTCGATCTGATCGTAGGACAGCCCAAACAGGAAGTGTGCCTCGATCACCTCGAGCGCCTTGTTGGCCAACGTGGCGCTGTCGATGGTGATCTTGCGGCCCATCCGCCAGGTGGGATGCTGCAACGCATCGGCCACCGTGGCCCGTGCCACGCGCTCACCCGGCCAGGCCCGAAACGGACCGCCCGATGCCGTGATGATCAGACGACGCACATCGCCCGGCTTCCGGCCCGCGATGCACTGCAAGATCGCGCTGTGTTCACTGTCTACAGGCACGATCTCGCCCCCACCCTGACGGCACGCTTCACTCACTAACGAGCCAGCCATCACCAGGGTTTCCTTGTTTGCCAGCGCGACGCGCTTGCCGGCGTGCACCGCCGCCAGCGTCGCATCCAAGCCCGCCGCGCCAACCACCGCGTTGATCACGATGTCGACGTCGGGGCGCTGCGCGGCGGTCACCAAACAATCGGCGCCGCACGCCCACGTGCTCTGCGGGTCGACGCCGTTGCACACCACGCCGACGAACGTCGGCGCGAACATTTCCGCCTGCTCGCGCAACAGCGCGGCGTTGCGAAACGCCGTGAGGGCGCGCACGCGAAACCGGTCGGGATGCCGCTGCAACACGCGCAGGGCCGTGGTCCCGATGGACCCGGTCGATCCGAGAATGGCGACTCCACGCGTTTCCGTGCTCACCGAATGGCCGGCAATAGTACGTGCGGGAACGTGAACGCGAGATACGCCACCGGGAGTGCGAACAACAGGCCGTCGATCCGGTCCAACACGCCGCCATGTCCCGGGATCATGTGCGAACTGTCCTTCTGTCCCGCCTCGCGCTTGATGAGCGACTCCGCGAGGTCGCCCAGCTGCACCGCGACGCTGATCGCGATGCCTAACAGAATGGCGACGGTCGGTCGGATGGCGAGGAACGCGGCGCCCGGTAGGACCCATTTCGCATAGCACCAGCTCGCGACCGCGCACACCACGAGCGCGCCCACCGCACCCTCCACGGTTTTCCCGGGACTCACCGACGGGATCAGCTTGTGCCGGCCCATCGTGCGCCCAACGAAGAATGCCCCGGTGTCCGAGATCCACGTGAGCACGAGCGGATAGAACAGGAGCGCCGAGCCGGCCTCGCGTCCCACCGCATAGTTGTGGTAGCGGAGCGCGTACGCGAAGCTCAGGAATCCGGCGCAGTAAAGGATCCCGAATACCGTGACCGCTGCCGCGCCGATCGGGTGGCCAGCCGGGCCGCGCGCGACGATGGCCAGCGTGAACAACGCCACGATGATCACCGCGCCTAACGCAAGCACCGGCGGGTTGAACCGGCCGATGTGGTAGCCGAACACGCCGATCGGCAGCACGAACGCGAGCGGGACACCAGCCACCTCCATCGGTTCGTACGACCCGGCGCGCGCCAACTGAAAGTACTCGGCCGTCGCGAGCGCCCCGGCCACGGCGAGCAGCGCCGCGAGCACGAAGCCGCCCGCCCAGATGATCGCGACCACCACGGGTATCGCGACGACCGCGAATAGAACGCGCGCCGTCAGATTCGACACCGCCACGGCCGGCTACGCGGAGACTCGGCCGAACCGCCGGTCCCGGTTCTGGTACGCCATGATCGCCTCGTACAGGTGCCGCCGCGAAAAGTCCGGCCACAGCACGGGCGACATGTAGAGCTCCGCGTACGCGCACTGCCAGAGCAGAAAGTTCGAGATCCGCTGCTCGCCCGAGGTACGAATCAACAGATCGGGATCGGGGCAATCGCTCGTGTACAACCGGCTGCGCAGCGCTTCCTCGTCCACGGCCTCGAGATCCAGGCGCCCGTCGCGCACGTCACGCGCAATGAGCTTGGCGGCGCGCACGAGCTCGGCGCGGCTGCCGTACGAGATGAACAGGTTGAGCGTGAGCCGCGCGTTGTCCGCCGTCAGCGCCACCAGCTGCTCCGCCGCGCTCGCGGCACTCGGCGTTAGGCGAGAGAGGTCGCCTAACACACGGACGCGGACGCCCTGCGCGTGCAGCTCCGCCGCTTCCCGCGCGATGTACTCGCGGAGCAGCGACATGAGCGCCTTGATCTCGGCCGCCGGCCGCTGCCAGTTCTCCTGCGAGAACGCGAACAACGACAGCACCTCGACCCCCGCTTCCAGCGAGCCTTCGACGACGGCCCGCACCGACTTCATGCCCGATCTGTGGCCTAACGGACGCGGGAGGTTGCGCTCGCGCGCCCAGCGCCCGTTGCCGTCCATGATGATCGCGACGTGACGCGGCACCTGGCCGTTCACGCGAATCTGCGCCAGCAGCTCGGCCGCTTTCATGTCACGGCACTCGCACGCCCGTCGACCGCACTGCCGTCAGACCTCCATGATCTCGGATTCCTTCACCTTGAGCAGCTCTTCGAGCTTGGCCATGTGATCGTCGTGCAGTTTCTGCAGATCCTTGTCCGCGTGCTTTTTGTCGTCTTCAGACACCTTGTCGAGCTTCTTCGTGAGCTCGCGCGCGTGCGTGCGCGCATGCCGGATCGCGATGCGCCCTTCCTCGGCCAGCTTGTGCACGACCTTCACCAGCTCCTTACGCCGCTCTTCGTTGAGCGCAGGCAGCGGCACGCGAATCACGCCGGTCTGCGTGGCGGGATTCAAGCCGAGGTCCGAATCGCGAATCGCCTTCTCGATGGCTGCCGTTAGGCCCTTGTCCCAGGGCGTGACCGTGAGGAGCCGCGGCTCCGGCGCCGAGACGTTGGCGACCTGTACGAGCGGCATCTGCTGGCCGTACGCGTCGACACGCACGGTGTCGAGCAGCGAGACGCTGGCCTTGCCGCTGCGGATGGAGCCGAACTCGCGCTTCGAGTTCTCGAGCACCTTGTCCATGCTCGTTCGCGTGTCCTTCAGAATTTGCGCAATGGAGCTCATTGGACGATCGTCCCGACGCGCGCGCCGCAGATGGCGTCGGCCACGGCGCCCTGTCGTTGAATGTTGAGCACGATGAGCGGCAGGCTGTTCTCCGCACACAGCGTGATCGCGGTCTGATCCATCACCGCCAGGTTCTGCACGATGACGTCGCGATAGCTGAGGCGCTCGTACAATGTCGCCGTGCGATCCTTCTTCGGATCAGCCGTGTAGATGCCATCCACGCTCGTCGCCTTGATGATGACGTCGGACTTCATCTGGATGGCGCGCAGCGCCGCGGCGGTGTCGGTGGAAAAATACGGGTTGCCCGTGCCGCCCGCAAAGATCACGGTGCGCCCTTTCTCGAAGTGACGCAGTGCACGTCTCCGGATGTACGGTTCGGCAACTTCTTCCATGCGGATCGCGGTCATCACGCGCGTCACCACGCCTTTCTTCTCGAGCGTGTCCTGCATCGCGAGCGCATTGATCACGGTGCCGAGCATGCCCATGTAGTCGGCGGCGACGCGATCCATACCCTGCTTCGAGAGCTGCGTGCCGCGCACGATGTTGCCGCCGCCGATCACCAGTCCGACGTTGACACCCATCGCGACGACATTCTTGACTTCGTCGGCAAGTCGCTCGAGCACATCGAAATCGAATCCAATGCCGCGCTCACCGGCGAGTGCCTCACCGGAGAGCTTGAGCAGAATCTTCGAGTAGCAGGGTTTCGCGGCCGTCACCGCGCGCTACTCCTGTCCCATCTGGAAGCGCGCGAAGCGGCGCACCACGATGTTCTCACCCATCTTCGCCGATACCTCTTTGACGAGATCGCCGATCGTCTTCTTCGGATCGCGGATCCACTCCTGCGAAAGGAGCACGACCTGCTTGTAGTACGACTCGACCTTGCCATCAACAATCTTGCCGATCAAGTGCTCGGGCTTGCCGCTCTCGCGCACCTGCTGCTCGTAAATGCGGCGCTCCTTCTCGATCACATCGGCGGGCACGCCACTCTTGTCTACCGAGAGCGGGGCTGCACTCGCGATGTGTAAGGCGAGCTCTTTGACGAGCTCCTTGAACTCGGGATTGCGCGCGACAAAGTCGGTCTCGCAGTTCACTTCCACGAGCACGCCGACCTTGCCGTTGTGGTGGATGTAGCTGCCGACCTGTCCTTCCGACGCCGCGCGCCCGGAACGCTTTTCGGCTTTGGCGATGCCCTTCGCGCGCAAGAATTCGGAGGCTTTGTCCATGTTGCCGCCGTTTTCCTCGAGGGCTTTCTTGCAGTCCATCATGCCGGCGCCGGTGCGTTGGCGCAGCTCCTGGACATCCTTGGCAGTGAACGAAGTCGTGGTCATGAGTCGGTTCCTTCGAGCAGATGATTCGCTGTCACGAAAACGCCGCCGGCACCGGGCCGGCGGCGTATGAATTCTAGCAGGCTGTCTATCGACAGCGTTGGCCGAGTGGCCGGCCGGTCACTCGGGTTGATCCTCGGTGGTCTCGCCGGCTTCGGAGTCCTCCGACGCTTCGGCGGGCTCGCCCGGTGCTTCCTCGCCACCCGTCTTGAGTCGCGCGGCGATCGCTTCCGGCTTGGCCCGACGACGACGCGTGCGGCGGCGACGACGGCGCTCGCCCTCGTCCGCCGGCTCCGATCCGCGGTCGCTGCTGTACGTCGTCATGCCGCCTTCGGTCTCTTCTTCGGCTTCCTGTCGTTTAGGCGCTTCGCGCCTCGCCTCTGCAATCGAGTCGGCCACCGCGTGCGTGATCAATTCCACCGAGCGGATCGCGTCATCGTTGCCCGCGATCGGCACCGAGATGAGGTCCGGATCGGCGTTCGTGTCGACGATGGCCATGAGCGGAATGCCGAGCTTGTTCGCTTCGGTGACGGCGATGCGCTCTTTCTTGGAGTCGATCACGAAGATGAGACCCGGCAGGCGCTTCATCTTCTTGATGCCGGCGAGGTACTTGTTGAGCTTGTCGCGCTCGCGGGACATCATGAGCTGCTCTTTCTTCGTGTAGTCCTGGAACGCGCCGCCTTCCTCGGTGCCCGCTTCGAGATCCTCGAGCCGCTTGATTTGGCGCTTCACCGTCTGGAAGTTGGTGAGGAGTCCGCCTAACCACCGCTCGGTGACGTACATGGCGCCGCACCGCTCGGCCTCGCTCTGGACGATGGCCTTGAGCTGCCGCTTGGTGCAGACGAACAGGACGTTCTCGCCGCGCATGATGATATCGCGGGCGAGCTTCTGCGCGAGCTCGAGCTGGCGCAGCGTCTTCTGGAGGTCGATGATGTGGATCCCGTTCCGCTCGGCGAAGATGAACCTGCGCATCTTCGGATTCCAGCGGCGGGTTTGGTGTCCGAAGTGGACACCG
>DATJET010000013.1:0-6118 GCA_035496295.1 Gemmatimonadaceae bacterium | reverse complement strand
AGCCCAATGGCCATCTACGAAGTGCACCTCGGGTCGTGGATGCGCGCGCCGGAAGACAACCGCGTGCTCACCTATCGCGAGATCGCGCCCCGGCTCGCCGAGCACGTGAAGCGATTGGGCTTCACGCACGTCGAGCTCCTGCCCATCGCCGAGCATCCGTTCACCGGCAGCTGGGGCTATCAGGTGACGGGATACTTCGCGCCAACCGCGCGCTATGGATCGCCCGATGACTTCCGTGCATTCGTCGACACGATGCACGACGCCGGCGTCGGCGTGCTGGTCGATTGGGTGCCCGCGCACTTTCCGCGCGATGACTTCGCGCTGCGCCGGTTCGACGGCACCGCGCTCTACGAGCACGACGATCCTCGGTTAGGCGAGCACCCCGATTGGGGCACGCTCATCTTCAATTACGCGCGCAACGAGGTCCGCAATTTCCTCGTCGCCAACGCGCTCTATTGGCTGGAGGAATTTCACGTCGACGGCCTGCGAGTGGACGCGGTGGCGTCGATGCTCTACCTGGACTACAGCCGCCGGCCCGGCGAATGGCTCCGCAACAAGTACGGCGGACGCGAGAACCTGGACGCCATCGCGTTCCTCCAAACGACGAATCGCGTGGTGCGCGAGCGCCATCCCGGATGCATCACGGTCGCCGAGGAATCCACGGCGTGGCCGGGCGTCACCAAACCCGTTGACCAGGGCGGCCTCGGCTTCTCGTTCAAGTGGAACATGGGATGGATGCACGACACGCTCGGCTACTTTGCGCGCGACCCCATGTACCGCTCGTGGCACCAGAACGACCTCACGTTCGCGATGATCTACGAGTACAGCGAGCACTTCATCATGCCGCTGTCGCACGACGAGGTGGTGCACCTCAAGCGGTCGCTGCTGGGCAAGATGCCTAACGCCGACGACCCGTGGCGGCAGTTCGCCAACCTCCGGCTCCTGCTCGCCTACATGTACACGCGGCCGGGGAAGAAGCTGCTGTTCATGGGATCGGAGCTCGCGCTGCCCGGCGAATGGAACCACGACGAGAGCCTGCCGTGGCACCTCACAGCCGATCCATTGCGCGCATCGTTCGGCGCCTTCGTCGAAGACCTCGGCCGGTTGTACCGGGAGCAAGCCGCGCTGTGGCGGGAGGACTACGACCCGTACGGTTTCCAATGGATCGACGTCGCCGACGCCGCGAACTCCGTGGTGTCGTACGTGCGGCGCGATGGCGGCGAGCACCTCGTGGTCGTGCTCAACATGACACCGCTGCCGCGCGAGCAGTATCGGATCGGCGCGCCCGCGGCCGGCGAGTACGTGGAGTTGTTCTCGAGCGACGCCGAGCACTACGGCGGGAGCGCCGTGCGCACGCTCGCACGCGTCGAGACCGACCCGCTGCCGCTGCACGGCTTCGAGCAGTCGATGGCGCTCGTGCTGCCCCCGTTAGGCGCGCTCGTGCTGCGTCCCGTGCGCGGCTGACCGCGGTGTCGGTGCTCCGCGCGCTTGCCGCGCGGCTCGGGATCCTCGATGCGTACGTCGATCAGACCGGCCGCGAGACACGCCATACGTCGGACGCCACCCGCGTCGCGCTCCTCGCTGCGATGGGCGTCGACGCCTCGAGCGAGTCGCACATCCGACAGGCGCTGCTCGCGCTCGACGAGCGCGAGCAGCGCGAGATCCTCGCTCCCGTGCGCGTCGTGCGCGAGTCGGAAGCGTGGGACCGCACGCTCCGCTTCCGCATCCCGGACACCGTGGCCCCGCCTAACGCCGACACGCGCATCGAGTACGCGTGCACGCTCGAAGACGAACGTGGCCAGTGTACGACCTTCGCCGGCGCCGTCGATCGGCACGCGGCCGACGTCGTCGACGTCGGCCTCGCGCCGCTCGTCGGCGCCGGCTACTATCGGCTTCACCTCGCGCTCCGCGGTCGCGGAGCGCACGCCGAAGCCCGCCAAACCCTCGTCGTCGCCCCCCACACCTGCGTCACCCCGACCGGCAAACGATTCGGCATCGAAGCCAATCTCTATTCCATTCGCAGCGCCACGAACTGGAGCGTCGGCAACCTCGACGATCTGGCCACGCTCGCCGAATGGAGCGCTGCGCACGGCGCGGTCTTCCTGGGACTCAACCCGCTCCACGCCCTGCGCAATCGCGACGCCGCCATCTCGCCCTACAGCCCGGTCAGCCGGCTCTATCGCAGTGCCGCCTATCTGCACATCGAGTCCATTCCCGAGCTCGCGCACAGCGATGAAGCGCGCGCACTCCTGGCGAGCGATTCGCTCCGCACCGAGCTCGCCCAACTCCGCGCCGGCGATCGCGTCGAGTACGAGCGCGCCACCGGTCTCGCGCGGCCGGTTCTCGAGGCGCTCCACCGGACGTTCGTTGCCGCGCACGCGTCGCCTGATGATCCGCGCCGCGCCGCCTACGCCCGCTACGTCGCGCGCGAAGGCGACACGCTCGGCGCGCACGCCACCTTCTGCGCCCTCGACGAGCACTTCACTGCGTTAGGCGTGACCGGCGGCTGGCGCGCATGGCCACGCCCGTTCGGCGTCCCGGCGTCGCCCGAGGTCGCGCAGTTCCGCGCCGAGCACCGCGACCAGGTCGACTTGCATCGCTGGATCCAGTTCGAGCTCGACCGCCAACTCGAGCGCGCTGCCCAACGCGGACGCGTCGCCGGACTCGCCATCGGATTGTATCAGGACCTTGCCGTGGGATCATCCGGCGACGGCAGCGACGCGTGGGCCTACCAGCACCTCTTTCTCTCCGGCGCCGATGTCGGCGCGCCGCCCGATGCCTACGCCACCGAGGGACAGAACTGGGGCCTGCCCCCCATCTCGCCCCACCAGTTGCACGCCGACGCGTACGCGTACTGGATCGCGCTCCTCCGCGCATCGCTCCGCCACGCCGGCGCGCTCCGCATCGACCATGCGTTAGGCATGTTCCGGCAGTTCTGGATCCCCGCCGGCCGGCCCGGACGCGACGGCGCGTACGTCCGATTTCCAACCAACGATCTCCTCGGCATCCTCGCGCTCGAGAGCGCACGCCACCGCGCCGTCGTCGTCGGCGAAGACCTCGGCACCATTCCCCCGGAGGTCCCGCCCACCCTCCGCTCGTGGGGCGTACTCGGCTCCCGCGTGATGCTGTTCGAGCGCGAAGAGGACGGTGCCTTTCGCCCCGCCGCCTCGTACGAGCCGCTGTCGTTGGTCACCGCCGACACGCACGACATGCCGCCGCTCGACGGCTACTGGCAGGGCCGCGACCTCGAGCTCGGACTCACCCGCCGCGACGACCCCGCTCTCGGGCCGGCACGCGCTGCCCGCGTTCGCGACCGCGTCGCGCTCGTCGACCGCCTAACGACGGATGGCATCCTGCCGCCCGGGTCTGACGGACTGCCCGGTCCTGCCCTGACCGCCGCCGTGCATCGGTTTCTCTGCTCCGCACCGGTTGCCCTCGTCGGCCTCTCGCTCGACGACCTCGCCGGCGAAACCGAACCCGTCAACATGCCCGGACTCGCCCACGATCGATACCCGAGTTGGACCCGCCGCATGCGGATGCCCCTCGAGTCGCTCGATTCGAGCCCTGCGGTCCGCGAATCGCTGCAGTGCGATCGTGGCGCCAAACAGTGACCGGCGATATTTCTTCAAGGTTGTTACGTGCGAGCCGGACACGGCCGTGCGTTCGTGCCCTCTGACCCTCTGGATCCGCACCCCGCATGGCCGAGCCCGATAACGGAATTATCGCATACTTCTCCATGGAGATCTGCCTCGAGCAGCGGATCCCCACCTACAGTGGCGGACTCGGCGTGCTCGCCGGCGACACACTCCGCTCCGCCGCCGATCTCGAGCTGCCGCTCGTTGCCGTCTCGCTCGTGCATCGGAAGGGCTACTTCCACCAGAACCTCGATGCAGAGGGACAGCAGACCGAGACGCCCGAGGAATGGCACCCCGAGGACATCCTCGACGCCTATGAGCCGCGCGTATCGGTCGAGATCGAGGGCCGCACCGTCCGCGTTCGCGCGTGGCGGTACTCGGTGCAAGGAATTACCGGCCACACGATTCCCGTCGTGTTGCTCGACACGAACCTCGATGAGAACGACGCCTGGGACCGCACGCTCACCGACGTTCTCTACGGAGGCGACCAGCGCTACCGCCTCGCGCAGGAGATGGTGCTCGGCATGGGCGGCGTGGCGATGCTGCAAGCGTTAGGCTACGACGACGGTGTGCACTACCACATCAACGAGGGCCACGCAGCACTGCTGACGCTCGTGCTGCTCGACCGGCAGCTCGGCGGACGCGCACCGTGGGAGGCCGGCGAGGCCGACTTCGAAGCCGTGCGCCGGCGCTGCATCTTCACCACGCACACGCCGGTCCCGGCCGGCCACGACGAGTTCCCAGAGGATGAGGTCCTCAAATCGTTAGGCGAGCACTACGCGGCGCTCTTGAGCGCCACCAAGTGCTGCGACGAGGACGGCTCGCTCAACATGACGTACCTCGCGCTGCGCCTGTCGCGCTACATCAACGGCGTCGCGATGCGCCACCGCGAGGTGTCGCGCGAGATGTTCCCCGCACACCCCATCGACGCGATTACCAACGGCGTGCACGCCGTCACGTGGACGTCGGAACCGTTCCGCGCATTGTTCGACCGCCGCATCCCCGAGTGGCGCCGCGACAATCTCTATCTGCGCTACGCAGTCGCGATCCCGCTCGAGGACATCCGCCACGCACACGCCGCAGCCAAGGAGGCGATGATCGAAGAGGTCGAACGTCGCAGCGGCGTGCGCCTCGACGCAGCGACGATGACGATCGGCTTCGCGCGCCGCGCCACGCCGTACAAGCGCGCCGATCTCATCTTCTCGGACCTCGATCGCCTGCGCGCCATCGTCGCCGCGACGGGTCCGCTCCAAATCGTGTACGCCGGCAAGGCGCACCCGCGCGACGAAGGCGGCAAGGCCCTCATCCGACACATCTTCGACGCCGCGCACAAACTCGAGGGCAGCATTCGCGTCCTGTACCTCGAGAACTACGACATCGACCTCGCGTGCAAGCTCACGTCCGGCGTCGACCTCTGGCTCAACAATCCGCGCAAACCACTCGAAGCATCGGGCACGAGCGGCATGAAGGCCGCGCTCAACGGCGTCCCATCGCTCAGCGTGCTCGATGGCTGGTGGTTCGAGGGACACATCGAAGGCGTCACGGGATGGTCGATCGGGGGATCCGCCGAGCCCGAGCCCGACGAGTCGCGCGAGTCGAACGATCTCTACGTGAAGCTCGAGCAGGTGATCCTCCCGCTCTTCTACGGCCTCCCGTTAGGCTACGTCCAGGTGATGCGCCACGCGATCGCGCTCAACGGATCGTTCTTCAACACGCAGCGCATGGTGCAGCAGTACGTGCGCAACGCGTACTTCCCCACCCAGGCCGAGCCGGTTCCCGAGGGCGAGGAAGCCTTTCGTGCATAGTTAGGCGGCGAGCGGTCGGCATCCGCGAAGGTTGCACGACTGAGCGCTGGCGAATCCGCCTCCGATGATCATGAGAGTCTTACGACTGTGAGCGCGGACGAGGCCGGACACGAACGGACAACACAGGAACTTGTTGTTGTTTCGGGAGCCTGCATCGCGAGCAGTTACAAATCAATCTGCTTTGTCCGGCTTTGTCCGGCTCTGTCCGTGTGTGTCCGCTATCAAAGTCGTAGATGCTTGTCAGACAGCCGAGGCGGACACGCGAGCACGACCGATCCCTCGCATCCTTTAGTTCTCCTCCGGAACATTTACGGAGGGCCTCGCCCTCGCGTGCACGGCGACCGCTGCCTCGGCACCACCCCACGCGAGCCCGAAGGCCACGGCCACGCTGAGCGCGACGAGCGCCGCGCCGGGCAGGTGCACGATGCCGGCCAGCTCGGCGGCCAGTCTGCCTAACGGAGCATAGAGCGCCGTCCAGGCGAGGATCCCGCCCCATGCCGTGCCGGCGGCGGACGCCAGTATCAACGGCGAGAATACCCGCGGCGCCACGAGCAGCATCACGGCCGACACCACCGGAATCACCGGCCACGGCGCCGCCCACGTCGCGAGCGCGAAAATGCACGTGGCCAACAGGAACCGCGTCACGTCGCGCATCAGCGTCTCCCCGGCGGCGACAGC
>DATJET010000012.1:0-32497 GCA_035496295.1 Gemmatimonadaceae bacterium | reverse complement strand
TTGCTCGTCGTATGGACGGTGGTCATCGGTCCTCCCGTTAGTCGTCAGCGATTCAGCATCGCGCGCGCCGCGGACACCACGTGCTCCGCCGTTAGGCCAAGCTCGCGGTAGATCCGCTCGTATGGCGCCGACGCGCCGAAGCGTTCCAACCCGATCACGACACCCGAATCGCCCACGAGCCGGTACCACGGTTGCGGGCTCGCCGCTTCCATGGCGATTCGATGATGCATCGTGCGCGGTAACACCTGGTCACGGTACGATACCGGCTGCGCATAGAACCGCTCGATGCTCGGCACGCTCACCACGCGGGCGCGAATGCCGGTTCCCAAGAGCTGCTCCTGCGCAGTGAGAAGAATGTGCACTTCGGAGCCGCTTCCGAGAAGGATCACATCCGCGGCGCCGCCTTCGGCATCGGACAGCACGTACGCGCCGCGCGCGACGCCAGACGCCGGGGCATATCGCGTCCGGTCGAGAATGGGCACGTTCTGCCGAGTGAGCGCGAGCGCGACCGGACCCGTCGTATGTTCGAGCGCGGCGGCCCAGGCTTCCGCGGTTTCCGCCGCATCGGCGGGCCGGAACAGCGTGAAGTTCGGAATCGCGCGCAGCGCCGCGAGCTGCTCGATCGGCTGGTGTGTTGGGCCGTCTTCACCGAGTCCGACCGAGTCGTGCGTGAACACGTAAATCGGACGGATCTTCATGAGGGCCGCGAGCCGCGTGGGCGGCCGCATGTAATCCGAGAAGATGAGGAACGTCGCGCCGAACGGAATGATCCCGCCGTGCACGTACATGCCGTTCAGGATCGCGGCCATGGCGTGCTCGCGTACGCCGTAGAAGAGATTGCGTCCCCGCGGCGTGTCGCGCTCGAGGCGGTCGCTGGCGCTGATAATGGTCTTCGTGGACGTCGACAGATCGGCGGCGCCGCCGACGAGCTCGGGGATCTTGGGGCCGAGCGCGTTGATCACCACGTTGGACGCCATCCGTGTGGCCATGCCTTTCTCGTTAGGCTGGAACGTCGGCAGCGCCGAGCGCCACCCGTCGGGCAGCGTGCGCGCGAGCCGTCGGTCGAGCTCGCGTGCCGACTCGTGCCGGCGGTTCGCCCAGGCGTCGCGGCGGCGTTCCCAGTCGGTGCGGACGGACGCGCCGCGCTTCCCTGCCTCGCGCCACGCCGCGAGCGCGTCGGGCGGCACGTGGAAGGTGTCCGTCCACTGCCAGCCCAGATTCTGCTTGGTGAGCTTGACTTCGTCTACGCCTAACGCTTCGCCGTGCGCGGCAGACGTGTCCTGCTTGTGCGGGCTGCCGTAGCCGATGTGCGAGCGCACGATGATCAGGGTCGGGCGATCGTGGACGTCGCGGGCCTGCGCGAGTGCGCGGTCCATCACAGGCAGGTCGTTCACGTCCGGCACACGGATGACGTTCCAGCCGTACGCCTCGAAGCGTGTCCCTGTGTCGTCGCTCATGGAGAGCGAGGCGGGACCATCGAGCGTGATGCTGTTGTCATCGTAGCACACGATGAGCTTGCCTAACCCGAGGTGGCCGGCGATGGACGCCGCTTCGTGCGAGATGCCTTCCATCAGGTCGCCGTCGCTCGCGAACACATACGTGCGGTGGTCGATCACGACGTCGTCCGGCGTGTTGAACTCGGCCGCCAGGTGATACTCGGCGAGGGCCATGCCCACCGCGTTGGCAAAGCCCTGGCCTAACGGACCAGTGGTGGTCTCGACGCCCGGCGTGTGGCCGTACTCCGGATGGCCCGGCGTCTTGCTGCCCCACTGGCGGAAATGCTTGATGTCCTCGAGCGTCACGTCGTATCCGGTGAGATAGAGCACGCTGTAGAGGAGCATCGACGCGTGGCCACACGACAGCACGAATCGGTCGCGGTTAGGCCAATCGGGATGGGCCGCATCGTAGCGCAGGTGCTTGGTGAAGAGCAGATAGGCGAGCGGCGCAAGCGCCATTGGCGTGCCGGGATGTCCCGAGTTCGCTTGCTGCACCGCGTCCATGGACAGCGTCCGCACCGTGTTGATGCAGAGCTCGTCCAAGTCCGTTCCGCCCGTCGCGCTCCGTGCTGCTCTCGTGGCCGTTTCCGTCATGTCACCGTGCCCCTGCGTTATGTGCGATGGTTGCTGGAGCGCCGCCCGCGGAAGGAGCGCGCGGTGCGTCCGGGGTGCGTGTATCGTCGTAGGCGGCAGCGATCGCCGCGCCGTAGAGTCCAACGTTGTCGTTCATCACCACGCGCACCGGCATGCGCTGCATCATCTCCGAGAGACGCCCCTTGTCTCGGAACGCGGCAAGGAAGGTGCCGTCCACGAGCTTCTTGACGATGGCGGGCGCGATCCCGCCCACCACAAACACGCCGCCGGTGGCGAGCACCGTGAGCGCGAGGTTGCCTGCCTGCGAGCCGTACGCGCCGGCGAACACATCGAGTGCTTCGACGCACAGCGCGTCCGAGCCAGTGAGTCCATGGCGCGAGATCGCGGCTGCGCCGTCGTTCTCGATTTCGTCGCGTACTGCACTCTGCTCGCGCTCCGGCGCGCGTTCGGCGAGAAAGCGATAGATGTTCTCGAGACCCGGGCCCGAAATGACGCGCTCGGCAGACACGTGTCCAAAGTCGGTGGCGAGCCATGCGAGCAGGTCGCGCTCGAGGGACGTGCGGGGCGCGAACCCCGAGTGCCCGCCCTCGGAGGCCCGCGTGCGCACACGACGTCCTTCGCGCACGACGAACGCTTCGCCCAATCCGGTGCCCGCGCCGATGAGTGCCAGGACGCCGGTCTCATCGGGCGCGCCGGCCTGGAGCGTGATCATGTCGCGCGAATCGAGCCGAGCGATGCCGCGCGCGATCGCGTCGAGGTCGTTGAGCAGCCGCGCGGAGGGAATGCCGACCTCGCGTGCGAGGTGCCGTTCGTCGAGCATCCACGGCAAGTTAGGCGTGGCGGTGCGGCCGTCGGTGACGGGCCCGGCGACGCCGAACGCGGCGCGCGGCGGGGATTCGGTTCCCTCGTCGAGGAACTTGCGGACGATCGGCGCGAGCGACGGGTAGTCCGCGCTCGGGTAGCGCGCTTCGCGTACGAGGCGCACGTGTTGGTCGTCGATGTCCACCACCGCCAGCCGTGCGTGCGTGCCGCCGATGTCGCCCGCGAGCACTCTCATGCCGGCACGGGCGTCAATTTGGACGCGGCGTCGCGGTCGAGAATCCAGACGCCGCCGAGCGCCAACTGCGACGGCAGCGCATGCGGGTCGCGCGGACCCTCGAGCGCGCGCTGGACGATGCCCGCTTTGTCGCGGGCGGCAACGATCATCGCGATGCGGCGCGCGGCGGCGATCACCGGCGGCGTGATCGTTAGGCGGCGCGGCGGCGGGAACGGGCTGTCCGCGGCGACGACGCGGCGGGCGCGCTCGTCGAGCGCCGGCGCGCCGGGGAACAGCGATGCCGTGTGGCCATCCGGGCCTATGCCTAACAGAAGGACGTCGACCGCCGGCGGCAGCAGCCGGTCGTACTCGCCCGCGGCGGCGGCGAGGTCGGCGCGCTCGCCCTCCATGCGGTGGACGTTGGCCGCCGGCAGGGAGACGCGATCGAGCAGCGATGCCTTGGCCATGCCGTAGTTGCTCATGGGATCCGTGGGCGGCACGGCGCGTTCGTCGCCGAAGTAGACGTGCACCTTCGTCCATGGGATCTCGCGGAACGCGTCGGCGAGCTCTGCATAAATCGGTTGCGGCGACTTGCCTCCGGAGAGCGCAATCGAGCACTGCCCGGTGTCCCGGATTGCCTGATCGATTGCCGTCGCAATCCACGCGGCAGCGGTGTGCGGCAGCTCCTGCGACTCGACGACGATGCGTTCCGGTTGAATCTGCAACTCGCGACGCCTCCGTGGTGACGGCTCAATCCGCCCACTGACGTGGGCGTTCCCGCGCTACCGAAACTTACAGAGAGCGCGACGCGGTTGCAGGGCCCTGCCCGCCGGCCGCGTCGAGCAGACCTGCTGCGAGCGCGATCGAGCAACGGCGGTTGTCGAATCAAAAGGCGACGGGGACCGGACAGCGCCGGCCCCCGCCGTGATGCCTAACGCAAACGGTTCCAGCTCACGCCGAGGCCGAACACGGTCCGGCCGCCGTCGATGAGCACCTTGTCCGCGCTGGCCGTGATGCCGAGCCCCGGCGCGACGTTTGCCACGCCAACACCGCCGCCCACGTGGAAGCGATAGCCGGTCAGGGAATGGCTATCCCCCGTCAACATACCAACCCCGAAACCAGGCGCGACGAACGGAACGATTTCGACACGGCCGGCGGTCACGGACAAAGCTGTCGGCATCGTCACGCCCGCAGCCCAGACCGAACCGTTGTTTGGCTTGGCGAAGCCGACGGTACCCTGCATCCCGAGCGTGAACAGCGTGCCCGTCTTCGACCCCGCTTTGGCCAACGGGCCTTCGAGGTGTAGGCCCGCCATGAAATTGCCGGTGCAGCCTTGGCACGTCGTCCCCAGGTAGCCGGCCTCGAGACCCCACGACCCACTCCCCGCCGGGCCCGTGAAGTCCGCCAGGAACGTGTTGCTGCTTCCAATGTCTCCCAGACTCATGCGCCCGTACTTCGCGGCGAAGCCGAGGCCCGACTGCTTCGTCCCCGTCATGTAGGGCAACACGATCGGCGACACCGCGGCGACCGGACTCACGACCATCGCCACGTAGGCCGCCGCATCGTCGACACTCTGCGCGTGGATACCGCGCGGACCGACAATGGCCACCATGCCCAACGCAAGAAACGCCGTACGCATAACGTCCTCCGGAAAAGGTTGGAGGACAGCGTACGGCGCTCGCAACAACGTTTATATACGACGCATCACGTAGCGCGATGGCTCTGATGACGTAGGCGTGCGCACCGGGTTGCGCTAGCCGATCAGGACCGTCGGGGCGCCGAGCACGATAGAGCCGCCGTGCGCCGTCATGTCGCCCATGCGTGCCGCCGGCTGACTACAGATGAGCACGGTGAACGACCCCAGCGCGATCACGTCCGGCGGTCCCACGCACACCGCCATGTCGCCGACGCGCGCGGCGGGCATCCCGGCGATCAGCACGGTGATCCCGCCCGGCGGCAGCACGGGTCCGCCCACGTGCGGAATCGGCGGCACGCCCGGCGTCACCATCGGACAGACGTGCATGTCGGAGATGCGCGCGGCTGGTTGTCCCATTGCTCTCTCCTCTAGCCGTGGCGGCAGTCAGCGTTAGGCATCGTCATTCCGGCCCCACAGCTGCAACCGATTCACCACATCCAGGCCCTGCGCGATGAATCCCTGGTATCGTTCCGGCGCCTTCGCCGCGTCGCCGCCCACGGCCGCCGAAACGACCGCGCCCGTGATCGCCTTCGCGGTGAGAAACTCCCCCGGCGGAACCGGAGGCGTGTTGGCGGGTCCGAGGCTTCCGCCGCTCACGAAAGCCGCCAACGCTGTACACCCCGCCGGTGTTGCAAGACCCGCGGCCTCGGCTGCCCGCATCGCCGCACGACGATTCTCGTCGGTGGGTTGCGTGATCCACTTCTCGGTCGCATCGAGCGCCGTCATCTCGAGCGGCGCCGGTGCGTCGCTCGATGCGCGGCGCGCGCACACCCACGCCCACCAGATGCCCTCGCGCTTCGGCAACGCATGCGCGAGAAACCGCACCGCATCCGGGTAGAGCTTCTGGTCGAGCAACGCCTGCACGTACTGCCGCGGACCGTGCGCCGGGGCGAGCGCCGCTTTCGCGTCGTCGCCTAACCCGGCCAGGTCGATGAACTCGGCCATCGTCCGCGCCGCAACGGGCGCCTGCGCGCTGGTCGTCATGTCAGTTGATCATCGTGATGCCGCCCTTTGCCTGCAGCATTGCGTCGGCGCTGATCTGCGTGATCAACCCCTTCACTTCCGTTTGGACCTGTCCCTCGATCTTGATCATCATGCCCTGGATCGTGACGCCCATCTGATCGACTTTGATGCTGCTTTGTCCAACTTTGAGCTCGATCGACTGGAGCGCGTCAAAGGTGATCGCGCCCGCGTCGGCTTTTGTCGACTGGTCGCCCGTATGGATCGCGATCTTCATGTCGCCGACGTCGATCTCGAGCTTGTGATCGCCGTTCTGCAGATGGGTGTTGTGGCTGCCGTTCGTGAGGCTGGTCTTTTGATCGCCGTCATCGAGAACGGTGAGCATCGTGCCCTTCTGCAAATACAACTGGTAATCGCCCTTATCCAGGTTGTGCGTGAAATTGCCTTCCTTGATCACCGAACTGTCGTTGCCCTTCTTGATCGTCTTCGAGTCGTTGCCCTCGATGTTCGTCGTGCGATCGTGGCCGATCGAGCGCATCTCGTCGACCTCGACTTCCGTCGTGAGTGTGTGCTCGGCGTGAATGAGGATCTGTTCCGATCCCTTCTTGTCCTCGAAGCGCAGCTCGTTGTAATTGTCGGTGCCGCCGCCCTTCGAGCTGCGCGACTTGATGCCGGTTTGCGTCTGGTTCGCCGGTAGCGTGTACGGCGGCATCTGCTCGGCGTTGTACAGCGAGCCGACGATGATCGGGCGGTCCGGATCACCGGACTCGAAGGCGACGAGCACTTCCTGTCCGATGCGCGGCCAGGCGACGAAGCCCCAGTTCTTGCCGGCCCACGGTTGGGCAACGCGCACCCAGCACGAGCTCTGCTCGTTCTTTTTGCCCTGGCGGTCCCAGAAGAACTGCACCTTCACGCGGCCATACTTGTCGACCCAGATCTCTTCGCCGCCGGAGCCGACCACCATCGCCGATTGCAGCCCGTAGGCCATGGGGCGCGGTGTCACACGCTCGGGGCGGAACGGCGTCGAGAAGGGGATGCACGTGAACGTGTTCCAGTAGTGCGGCCCCGCCCCCTCGTTCGCGCTCACGAAGCTTCCGTTAGACGCCGAGTGTGAGACGACGGTGAGCACGTACTGGCCGTTGTTGGCTTTCTGCGGGTGCTCGCCCAAGGTGAACCGGTAGCCGCTGATGAACGCGCGGCACGAACCCGATCCGGACGCCACGACCATGCGGGCTTCCTGCTCCTGCATCCGCACACGCGCGAACGTCTCGCCGTCGCCCTTCTTGCCGTACGCGCCCGGGAAGTCGTACGCCTCGTACTTGTCGTTGTCGCCCAGCTTCACCGTCGTCGGCTCGCTCACCGTTAGGCTCGTGCTGGGCGTCTCCATGTTGTAATCGGTGGTCGTGACCTTCCCCGTCCGGAATTCGTGCTGCAGCTCCCACGATGACACCGTGTCCTCGTCACTCGATCCGCTGCGCGTCGAGTGAAAGCGCGTCGTGTCCGGGCCGGGGCACGCCTGGTGTGCGCTCGAGGCGTCGGCGAGGACGAGCGTGTGCTTCGAGTCGGTGTGCGTGAAAAAGTAGAAGATGCCGTACTCTTCCATCAAGCGCGACACGAACGCGAAGTCGGTTTCCCGATACTGCACGCAGTACTCGAGCGGTTGATACGATCCCGTCGTGTTCAGCTTGTAATCGACGCCCCCTTCCTTGAGCACCGCCTCGATGACGTCGGTCACCGACTTCTGCTGGAAGATGCGGATGTCGGCGCGGCGCGTGAGCAACGCCAGCCCGGGGACGATCTGCGCGCGGTACCAGACGAACGTCGTGTCCGACCCGGTTTGCGCCAGGGTGCTCATCACGCCGTTGATGTAACGCGCGTGGTCGCCGTTCGCATCCGCGATCGTGACGGTGACTGCCTGACCGATCAGCTCGGTGGCGTGGACGGTCGTGTCCGGAGTCGCCATGAGCGAGAGGTCGAAGCGGAACGGGATCGAGATGCCCTCGCTGCCGCTGAGGCCGGCGAGTAGCAGCTTGTCCTTGCCTAACGGCGTGGTCACCTGCAGCAGGCGACCGTCCTGCGTAAAATCTTCGCTCACGGCTCACCGCCTCCCGCCGGGCGCGTGCCCGGTCTGGACGAAATCGCATGCCGCGCCCCGGCGCCGCATCGCGTGGGAATGGCCGCGACTCACGCGACGGCCACCGGCTCGGCGGCCGCCACCGGCGCACTGCCGGCGATCTGATAGTCGAACGTGCCGTCAGGCCGCACCCCGATCCGGATGGCGCTCATCCGATCGCCTGCCGCCAGACGCTCGAGCAGCTCGCGCGAGATCTCGGGCAGCAGCGTATTCGTGAGGATGTTGTCCACGTTGCGCGCGCCGCTCTCGACTTCGGTGCATCGCTCGGCCACCTGGTTCACGAGCGCGTCGTCGAAGGTGAGCACCACACGGTGCGTTTCCGTTAGGCGGCGTTGGATCTTGGCCAACTTGAGCTTGATGATGCGCTTCAAGTTCTCGTCGCGGATCGGGAAGTACGGGATGATCACCATGCGCCCCAGGAACGCCGGCTTGAACACCTTGTCGAGCTCGGGCTTGAGCGCCTTCACCAGACCTTCATCGCTCGGCGCCGTCTCCGGATCGGCGCACAACTTCATGATCGTGTCCGTGCCGGCGTTGGTGGTGAGGATGATGATGGAGTTCCGGAAATCGATCTGGCGGCCCTCGCCGTCTTCCATTTGTCCCTTGTCGAACACCTGAAAGAACAGCTCGAGCACATCCGGGTGCGCCTTCTCAACCTCATCCAGCAATACCACCGAGTACGGCCGCCGCCGTACCGCTTCCGTGAGGACCCCGCCCTCGCCGTAGCCCACGTACCCAGGGGGCGAGCCTTTGAGCGTGGACACGGTGTGCGCTTCCTGGAACTCCGACATGTTGATCGTGATCAGATTCCGCTCGCCGCCGTAGAGCAGATCGGAGAGTGCAAGCGCCGTTTCCGTTTTTCCGACGCCGCTGGGTCCGACGAGCATGAACACGCCCTTCGGCTTGTTCGGATCCTCGATGCCGGCGCGCGACGTCCGGATGCGGCGGCTGATCAACTCGAGTGCGTGGGACTGTCCGATCAACCGCTTGCCCAGGTGGCGCTCGAGCTCGAGCACCGTCGCGGTTTCGTCGCGCTGCATCTTGCCCACCGGAATGCCCGTCCAGCCGGAGATCACTTCGCCCACGATGCCGGCGTCCACGCATACGCGCACGAGCGGCGTTTCGCCCTGGAGCGTCGTTAGGCGGCCCTGGAGGGTACCCATTTCCTCGCGCTGGACCGCGGTGCCGTCGCCGTTCTTTCCCGCACCGGCCTCGAGCTGCTCGCGCAGCTCGCGGATCCTGGTGACCAGCTCGCGCTCTTCGTTCCAGCGCGTGGTGAGCGCCGCGAGATTCGCTTCGACCTCGGTACGCTCGGCGGCGATCTTGCCCAGCCGCTCGTTGTGGTCGGTACCCACCGCCGCTTCGCGCGACAACACGCGGTCCTGCACCGCGAGGTCGTCGAGCCGGCGTTGGGCATCTTCGATGGCGGACGGCGTCGCGTTCTGGCCCAACGCAAGACGGGCGCACGCCGTATCGAGGACGCTCACCGCTTTGTCGGGCAGCTGGCGGTCGGCCAGGAAGCGGTGGGACAACCGCACCGCCGCATCCACGCCATCATCGAGGATGCGCACCTTGTGATGGTGCTCGAGCGCGGGGACGACACCGCGCATCATGAGCAGACACTGTTCCTCGCTCGGCTCTTCCACCTTGATCAACTGGAAGCGCCGCGCGAGCGCCGGATCCTTCTCGAAGTACTTCTTGT
Source organism: Gemmatimonadaceae bacterium (assembly GCA_035496295.1). Classification (GTDB taxonomy): domain Bacteria; phylum Gemmatimonadota; class Gemmatimonadetes; order Gemmatimonadales; family Gemmatimonadaceae; genus JADGGM01. The sequence continues at coordinate 22,879 of DATJET010000012.1, read as the reverse complement.
ACTCGGACCACGTGGTGGCCGCGAGCGTGCGCAGCTCGCCGCGCGCGAGCGCCGGCTTGAGCAGGTTGGCCGCGTCGCCCTGGCCCGCTGAGCCGCCGGCGCCGATCATGGTATGCGCTTCGTCGATGAACAAGATGATCGGTATGGGCGACTGCTTCACCTCTTCGATCAATCCTTTGAGGCGATTCTCGAACTCGCCTTTCACCCCGGCGCCGGCCTGCAACAGCGCGAGGTCGAGCGTGCGCAGCGTGACGTTCTTGAGCGCCGGCGGGACGTCGCCCTGCGCGATGCGGCGCGCGAATCCTTCCACGACGGCCGTCTTGCCCACGCCCGCCTCGCCCACGAGGATCGGGTTGTTCTGCCGCCGCCGCGTGAGGATGTCCACCACCTGCCTAACTTCGAAGTCGCGGCCCAGGACGGGGTCGATCTTGCCGTCGCGCGCTTTCTGCGTGAGGTCGACGCTGTATTGGTCCAAGTTAGGCGTACGGCCGCCGGCGCCGCGCGGCGCGGCATCGCCGGACTCGGCGGGCGCGCCGCCCGACGACATCTCCTCGGATGACGACGCGACGATCGCGGCCAGGTCCTTCTTGAGCGCTTCGGACGGAATCTTCGCGAACTCCTTGCTGGCGTCGCTCACCATGCGCGCGAGCTCGGGATCCGACGCGAGCGCCAGAATCGTGTGACCGCTGCGTACCTTCTGCGCGCCGAAGTCGACCGAGCCGATCGTCCACGCCTCGGTGAACATCTCGACCAGCTTCGGACTCAGCGCCGGCGTGCGCGCGTTGCCCGACTTGAGTCGATCGAGGCTGCGGGTGAGCTCGGCCGCAAAACGGGAGCGGTCGATACCGTAGTGTTTGAGGATGAATGTCAGGTCGCTGTCGGGGACGTCGAGCAGCTTCATGAGATAGTGCTCGACTTCCACGTCGTAGTGGGTGCGCGAGAGGCACAGTCCGGCAGCCGACTCGAGCGCATTGCGCGTCACCGGATTCAGCTTGGCGATGAGGTGCTTCAGGTTGACGGTCATGGGACGCCGGTCCGGCGTTAGAGAGTGAGAACGGTTTCGTCGGGATCGTGTTCCAATGGCGCGGTGCGCAGCCACGTACACCAGCCTAACGGAGCGGCGTGCGCGTCGTCGGCGCCGAGGATGCAGCTGGGCACGTCGTCGCGGTCGAGCACCAGCTGTACCTCGACGTCGGTCCGGCCGCCGGTAAAGAACGCAGCGAGCGCGCGCAGCTCGTCGTGCGCGCTGCCGTCGGGGAGGAACATGTCGTACTGGGCGCGCGGCATGGGACCCAGCCGGATGCGAATGCGGGCCTGCTGGTCCCAGGTCTCATCGCCCGCCACGGCGCCGAGCCCGAGCGCCGACGACTCGGTGTCGTCGTCGCCTAACGCACACTGGGTAGCGGCGTCGAGCGGATACCAGCCGCCCACGAACTGCTCGATCTCGGCGGGCACGCCGAAGTAGTCCTGGACCAGATGCTCGAGCGCGACCGCCGGCCGCGTGGGCAGCGCGAACAATCCGCTGTAGAACAACAGCGCTTCGTCGCGCACGGGGAGACGGCGGCCGAGGCCCGTGGTGCCCAGGCCCACCAGGTCCATCAGGTGGCGCATGAGCGGGTCCGACTGCTCCCGCTCGTGCGGCACGATGAACCGGTTCTTCTCCCACGCGCGGTAGAACAGCGAGATGATGCGGTGGTTGAAGATGTCGATGAAATCGCGGCCCGCGGTGTCGCGCGCCCGCTCGCGCTCGGCGATGACCGAAGTATAGTGCAGCGGGAGCACGCCTTGCGGTCCCGTCAGGCCCATGAAGTTCACGCGCATCTGCGCCGGCCCATCGCCGCCCAAGTCGAGCGACTGGATCTGGCTCGCGGGGAACGAGATGGCCGTATGCGCACCGAACCGGACGACTTCTTCGTTAGGCGGGCCGAATCCGCCCACGGGCGCGCTGGCTGGGCGCAGCCGCTCCAGATGATGGACGGCCTGGAAGAACTCGAACGAGTTCGGGTCGTCGCGGAGCGCGCGCTCGAGCGCCACGGAGGTCAGAGGAGCGTCTTCCATCCGGCCCTCGGCGGCCACACCCGCATCACATCCTTCCGCTGCGTGGTGCGTGCGGCAAGAATCGAAAAGCTGTTGATCGACGCGTACAAGCCCAGGAACCGCTCGAGCACCGTGGCGAACAGAAACGCGCCGCCGCCCGTGAATTGTTCTTCATCGAGCGTGATGTCCACGCGCGTGCCGCGCGCGAAGCTCAAGCCGTGCGCCGACGAGACGCGCGAGTACGCCGGCTCGCTCCTGACGTCCACCAGGCCCTGGATCTGCTTTTCCGCGGCGGCACTGTCGGCGAAGTTGTGCAGGCGCAGGATCTCGCGCAGTGCCTCGGCGCCGCCGTCGACCAGCGACAGATAGTTGAGCGACAACTGCGAGATCAGGCGCCACAGCTGGGGCTGGCCTAACGGAGGCTCGACCACCGACGTCGGCTTCACGATCGCGGTGATGCGCTTGATCGGGCCGCCGCCGTCGAGCTCGAAATCGCCCGCGTCGCTGCCGAACGGCAGGCGGCTGGGCAGGTCGGCGTTGTAGCACGTGAGGCGCGCCGTCACGGCATCGGCATCGGGCTCGACGGGCCTCGACGACAGATCGACGAACGAGAGATACACGTCGGACCCGCCGTCGGGGCGCCATCCGGCCGTGCGCCGCACCGCGTGCCAGAAGAGCTGCGGCGTGTTTCCGTTGGTCGCGTGCCGGTACGAGTAGAACGGCTCAAACCGCGTCGGCGCGCTCGCGCCCGGCGAGACGCCCAACACGTCGTCAACGGAAAAGATCGACACCGACTGCCGCCGCCGCGCGTCGGCCACGAGCTGGTACTCGTGCCGGCGCTGCGTCAGGAGAATCGGTTCCGAGGTCTGCGCGAACAGATTCACCGCGGGCGTGCAGCCTAACCGGATCGTGCGGTTGCCGATGCCCGCCTCGAGCATCGAGCGACGGTCGGCACGCTCGAAGGGCGAGATGAACAGGATGAGCTCCACCCGCTCGCCGAACCCCGCGGCGCGCAGTTGCGACAATCCTGCGAGGTCGAAGAACAAGAACTTCTCGGGGAACGTGAAGTACTCCTGCAGCATGCGATAGCCCACGAACGAGCGGCGCGGGTACGGCAGCATCCCGTCGTCGTCCCCAAATCCCGCCGGCGTCAGCACGTTCGCGGGGAGCGCGACCGCGCGGCCGCCCGCTGCTTTCCCTGCCGGATCGCGGGCCACGATGCGCACGCAATTGTTGCCTAACAACTCGTACAGCGAGTACACCGTGGACGAGTCACCGGCGATGTGAAACCGCAGCGTGTCCAGCGCGAGCTTGTTGAACGACACGTCGGGGAAGCACGTGAGCTCGATGCGCAGCGCGGCGATGGCGTCGGGCGCCTTGATCGGCGGACGCAGGCGGTCGGGTGTCGTCCACTGCACCGCCGACACCGTGATCGGCCACAACATCGTCTCGTACGCCGTGCGGAACTTGCACGGCGTGCCGGCCACCGGCCGCGAGAGAAGCTGCGACCCGCGCGGAATCCGGACGCCCGTCATCACCTTGCCCTGCTCGGGGTCGAGCTGGAACTCGACCAGCGTCATCGATGGGATCGGCCGGATGTAGTGCGGATACACGATGCTCAGCAGCGCATCGCTGATTTCCGAGAAGTCGTCGTCGAGCTTGAGGTGGACGCGCGCGGCAAGAAACGCGAACGCTTCGATCATCCGCTCGACGTGCGGATCCTCGCACTTGCTCGGCTCGATCTGGAGACGACCCGCGACTTTCGGGTACGCTTGCGCGAACTCGGCGCCCATACGGCGCAGAAACGTCAGCTCGCGCTCGTAGAAGTAGAGCAGCTGATCACGCACCGGCGTCTCCCGCCACCTGATACTCGCCGCTCGAGGCGTCGAGCGTGGTGTCGAACAACACCGGCTCGGGATTCGGGTCCATCCGCAGGAGCGCGTGAATCACGAAGTGCAGGTCGCGCCGGTTAGGCGCATCGCCCGGCTCCTCGACGAACGAGGCGCGTACGCTGGCGAGCCGAGGCTCGTAGAGCGAGATCGCTTCCTCGACCAGCCGCAGGAGACGCGCGCGCGAATCGTGCGCGTCACGGCTCATCGAGCTGATGTCGGGCAAGCCGTAGTTGTAGAGCGACGCCTTGAGCTCAGGCAGTGCGTCGGTGGCCGGCTTGGCGGTGCGGCGGGTGTTGAGCAGCGATTCGAGGTCGCGGTGCACGGAGCGCTTGAGGTCGCGCACCGACTGCGCCCAGGTGCTGGCCGGCTCGCTCTGCTCGCGCGGCGACAAATCGATCAACCGGTCCAACAACGATTGTTGGACCGTGCGCTCGAGCTCGGCACGAGATGTGGACGACCGGCGCGGCGACACGGGGTCAGCCCTGCCCGAATCCGATGGCCTGCAGCGGATCGAGCCGCGCGATGCGCGTATAGAGGTCCTGACGCGTGCTGGAATCGCCGTCGAGTTTCTCGAGGCAGCGATACATGAGTACCATCGGCCGCGCGACGAGCTCGCCCGCTTCCCACTCGTCGAGCTTGTGCGCTTCGATGTCGGCCATGAGCTCCTGCAGGATCGGTTGCGCAACCTGCACGAAGCCCGCGTCCACCATGACGCGCGCGAGCTCGGCCTGGCGCAGAAACCGTCCGCGGCGTGTTTTTTCGCGGTCGAGCGCGCGCATGAGCAACTCGATCGCTTTCTCGGGGCGACCGGCGCGTACCTCCGCGGCCGCGCGCTCGACGCCCGCGCGTCCCTCGCGATCGCGCGCTTCGGTGCTCACCAACGCCGGCGATGTCACAGCGATCGCGTCGTCCGCGCCGTCGTCTTCGCCGCCGATGATCTTCTCGTCGCGGAGCCACTGGAGCGTGGTCCCGGTGGCGGTGGGCATGTCGTCCATGAGCGCCATGGACGGCAGCGTCGGAATCGCGCCTAACAGGGCCCGCAGCTCGCCGCGGATGGCCGACGCCACGATCGCGTAGTCTTCGCCTAACGCCTGGCACGCGGTGAGCGTGTAGCGCTGGAGGTCGAGCCAGCCGCGGCCCACCGACGTTCCCATCACCGTCTCCGCCGCCTCGAGCAGCTGGTCCCACGCCGAATCGAGCATGAGGCCGCGCAGCTGCGTACGGATCTGCGTCGTGGGCGCCTCGAGCAGCTTCGGATCGGGGTTGCTGCCGGCGGCGCGCAACTCGCCCCACCGTAAGGCGCGGAGCATGAGATACGACGCGGGGCTCAAGGCCTCGGTGCGCCGGAGGAAGCGCGCCGCCGAAATGACGCGAGACGCCGCATCGTTCCGGTCGACCGGCTCGGCGGACAACACGCGCGGGCCATCGGCCGCGCCGCCTAACGCAGCGCCGGCGGCATCCACGACGGCGGGCGCCGCTTCGACCGGATCCGGATCCTGCTCGAGCTTCTTCGCCAGCAGCTGCCCAACCACACGCTGCTCTTCCTCGAGCACCTCGCGCAGCTTGATGAAGCTCGGCGCGAGGTCGCCGAACTTGTCGCGCGCGAGTGCGTCGAGCGCCTGCAGCGACGCGATCGTCGCCGCCACATCGGTCGCGAGCTGTTTGACGAACGCCTTGGGCGTGTCGGCGAACGCCTTGTCGAACTCCTCGATCGTGGGCTTCCTGGCGGCGATGGCTTCCTCGCGCTTGGCGCGCCTGGCGGTGTCGCCGTCCGCTTCCTGCTCGGTCCCGATGCTGCGCGCTTCGGCGTACTGGAGATAGGAGTGGCCGGCGCGATTGAGCGGCGCCAGCTTGACCGGAATGTCGAGCTTGAGGCCGATCCAGTCGAGCGGCGCGGCGCGCATCTCGAGATCGCCGTCTTCGATCTCCGGATAGAGGTGCTCCCAGAATTTGTCGAGCAATCCGCGCGTCACGTCCAGTGTCGCGTGGAACGCGCCGAATCCCTCGCGGCGCAGCATCGCTTCGCCTAACCACGCGGCGAGCTGCAGGTCCTTGCTGCGTGTGGCCAGCGCATCGCCCGCGAGCTTGATCACGAGCGGCCAGTCCGCCACCTTGCGCGCGTGCTGCCATTCGCCTTGCGGCGCGTCGTCGTCCTCGCGGCGGGCTTCCTTGATCTTCTCGTAGACCGGATCGTAGCGCAGGTCCGCGCCCGCCGGATTGTCTCCGGCGATCGGGTTCAGCAGATCATCGCGGAGAGGCATGGGGCCGATCAGGACGCGGTCGCGGGCGCGACCGCGGGGGCGATGTCCAACTCGCGCACCTCGAGGATCGGGAACTCCTCGCCATCCACCAGCAGCATCTTCTGCCCAACGGGAACCGCGGTGCCGTCCGCGAGGTCGCGCCACTCGGTGACGCGGCCTAACCGCACGTGATCGTTCGGATCCGCGGCGCTGAGCGGCGTGAGCGCCGGGACGATGACCTCGCCCAGATCGAGGCCCTTGAACTGCGGGCCCGTCTTGAGCACCGCCGGCGGCCACATCAGGTCGCGCAGCCGTTTGGGCGGCGACATGCGCAGCGACGCGATGTGCTCGAGCGGCAACAGCGTGTACTGTCCTGCCGCGAACACCTCGAGCCGTGGACCGATGCGCGGATCGCCGTCGACCAACGACGAGAACGGCGTGCCGTTGAGCGTGCCCGAGACCGGGCGCGATGATGCGCCGGCCTGCGGCACCGCATGCTCGCTGAACATGCGGTCCCGCGTTAGGCAAGCGTGGAGCGCGCTCCGGTACAGCAGCGCACCCATGCCCGCCTGCGGCCCGGCCTGCGCGAGCACGTCGAGATGCTTCTCGGCGCGCCCGTACTGGCCGGCAAAACAGAGCAGCTCGAAGAGAAACGTGCGCCGCTGGGTGTCGGTCGGGTTGTCCCGAACTTCGACACCCAGGGCGTCGATTGCCGCATCGAGTTGCCCCGCCTGAAAGAGCTCTCGCGCTCTCATGCGAAGCGTTCGATCCTCAAGTCTTGGCGTTCGTCTTGAGGTTCCACCCGGCGATCACCGGCGAGCCCGGCGAGCCGTCGGCCTTCTGCGGCGTGTACGTCACGTTCACCGAACCGAACACCAGCGACACCGATTCGGCAGGCGTGTCATCGCCGCCGCTCGCGCCCGACCACTGGATCGATTCCACGAACACTTCCGTGAAGTCGTATTTGAGATAGCTGAGCGACTTGTCGCCGCCGGCCTTGTTCAGCACCAACGAGGCCTTCGGAAAATGTTTTCCATCGCAGCACATCTGGAACATCTTCGGGCTCGCGGCATCGGTCTTCTTCATGAAGTTGAAGCCGCTCAACGACACCTTGCCTGCCCCGGCACCCTGCCCGCTGGTTCCGATGCTCGTCGGATTGGACGCGCCCATACTGAAGGAGTAGATCTCGATCCACCCTTCGAACCCGCTGCGTACGGACTCGCCGGGCACTCCGTCGAGCTTGAGAAATGAATCGAACGCCATGACGTACTCCTCCTCGAGATGATGTTCAGTACGAGAACCTTCGATTTGTCGACCAACGGTGCTACTTCGCGGGTGCCGGCAGCTCCGCGACCAAACGCATCGATACGCTCAACTCGTCTAACTGGAAGTGCGGCCGCAGGAACGCGACGGCGCGATACGCGCCGGGCTTCCCGGGCACTTCCTGCACTTCGACATTCGCTTCCTTGAGCGGCCGCTTGGCCTTCACGGACAACGGCGCGTCGTCGTTGCCCACCACGTAGTTCGCGATCCACGTGTTGAGGAACGACTGGGCTTCACTCTTCGACATGTATCCGCCGATCTTGTCGCGCATCATCGCCTTGAGGTAGTGCGCGAACCGGGACACGGCGAAGATGTACGGCAGCTGCGCCGAGATCCGTGAATTCGCGGTCGCGGCGTCGCTCGTGTAGACCTTCGGCTTCTGTGCCGACTGGACGCTGAAGAAGCACGCGTTGGACGAGCCCTTCTGGTGCACCAGCGGCGCGAAGCCCAGGTCCGCTAGCTCCTTCTCGCGGCGGTCGGTGATCGGCGTCTCCGTTGGGCACTTCATGGCGACGTCGCCCGAATCGGTGCGGAAATTATGCGTCGGCAGTCCTTCCACCATGCCGCCCGACTCCACACCGCGGATGCACGCGCACCATCCATATTGCGCGAACGCGTTGGTCACGCGCGCGCCTAACGCCCACGCCGCGTTGCCCCAGAGATACCGGTCGTGGTCCGTGCCGTCCACACGCTCGTCGTAGTTGAACGCGTCCACCGGCACGTTGTTGGGCCCGTACGGTTCGCGCAGCAGCATGCGCGGCAGCGTCAGCGCCACGTATCGCGCGTCCTCGCTCTGGCGGAACGCCTTCCACCGCGCGTATTCCGTGGTGTCGAACACCTTGGCCAGATCGCGCGGCGAGTCGAGCTGCGTGAAGGTTTCCAGGTTGAGCATGTCGGGCGACGTGCCGGTGATGAACGGCGCATGCGACGCCGCCGCCACCTGCGCGACCTTCTCGAGCAGCTCGATGTCCTGTCCCGACTTCTCAAACTCGTAGTCGCCCACGAGCGCGCCGAACGGCGCACCGCCGAACACGCCGTACTCTTCCTCGTACACCTTCTTGAACAGCGCACTCTGATCGAACTCGGGCGCACGCTGCAGATCACGCAGCAACTCCTTCTTGCCCACGTTCAAGATCTTGATCTTGAGCATGTCGCTCGTTTCCGACTGGCCGAGCATGTAGCGCAGGCCGCGCCACGTGCCCTCGAGCTTCTGGAACTCGGGTGCATGCATGATCTCGTTCAACTGCAACGAAATCAGGTGATCGATCTGGGCGATACGCGCGTTGATCATGACCTCCGTGTCCTTCGACACGGTGATCTGGCCCGCGAGCACCTCGGACACGAACTGCTTCACCATGTCCTTGCCGCGCTCTTTCGCGGCGGCGTCCTTGCCCAACCGACCCTGCTCGACGATCTGATCGAGCAGCGTCAGCTCGGTGACCTCGGCGGCGGAAGTGGCCTGTGCGGCCTTTGCTTCAGGCATTGGAGCCTCCATCGGTGCCGAGTTCCGCGCGCAGCTTCTTCATTTTCTCGTCGTCGCCCAAGGTGGATTGCAGGATGTCGTCTAACTTGTCGTTCCCCTGCAGCGTGCCGCGCAGGTCCGCCAGCTTGGTGCGCAAGTCGAGCAGCTCCTTGAGCGGCTTCACTTGGCGCGCGACAGCGTCGGGCGAGAAGTCATCCAGACTCTTGAACGTGAGATCGATGCCGAGTTTGCCGGCATTCGGGTCTTCGCTCAGCTTGTTCTCCACCGAGAAGGCCAGGTGCGGCTTCATGCTGGCGATCACATCGTCGAAGTTGTCCAGCGTCACGTCCACAAACTTGCGGTCCTTGAGCTTCGCGAGCGGTTCAACCGGCTGGCCCGAGAAATCGCCGAGCACGCCCATCACGAACGGCAGCTCCTTGACCTCGATCGCGCCACCTGTCTCTACATCGTAACTGATGTTGACGCGGGGCGGTCGTACGCGCTCCAACTTCTTTTGCGTGCTCTCCTTTGCCATGACAGGGCTCCTGATCGCGGGTCGGTCCGGCTACCGGGATAGGCCGGTGGGGTTGTTCGTTAGCAATCGAGAAAGTTGAAGAACGCCGGCACCGAGCTCTGGGAGCCCGATCACGGCGCGGGGGAATCCGGGAGCTCAGGGGAACGTGCTGGTCGCACGCACTGCGACTCCCTTCTTTGACTGGAGACCAACGCGCCGATCATACGGGCCGACTGGCTGGGTGTCAAGAAAACACAGTGTCATGACATCATCGCGGGCAACGGGAACAGATCCGTTTCGAGGCAGCCCGCGTTCACGAAAAACGACACGAGCGAGACCATTGCTTCTTCGGCCCCGTCCGGACCGACCAGCGCATCGGCGACGAGCGTACGCGCCAGATCGCGCACGTTCACGGCCTTGGTGCATCGGGCCAGTATCGCTCCGGTCTCGGGCGAGCACTCGACGCTCGTGCGAAACGGGGTCTCTACCAAGAGCTCGATCTTCTCGACGCGCCAAGCACCGTCCACGAGATGCTGGTCCGAACGAATGCGCACGCCGTCCCGACACCGCACGCGAGAGTCGAGCAGGCGCTCCGCGAATCCACGCGACTCTCGCACTCGTCGCCAATCGAGCTCCCAATCCAACGAGTCACCCATTCGAGCACTCCCCGCCGACCGCCGCACGGTGAACGGTGCGCGCGGCGAGGCATGCCGCTCGACCACCATGGACGCGTAGACCAGCTTCTCCGCGCCCATCGCTTTGTATGCGGCTATCTTGGCCTCGGCGTCTGCCGCCGTGGACCCGCCGGCACGGGCGACGGCGCTAAAGTAATCCGACGGGTCGCGCGCCACACGAACGACCACGACGACATCGAACTCGTGATGCGACGAACCGATCATCTCGCGCACACGCTGCTCGAGCGGCGCGTTCGTCCGGTCGGTTGCCACGCAGGTCATGTAGTACCGTCCGCCGGGCTCGAGGAACTCGGGCAGTCCGGCGAGTAGCGCGCGTGTGAACTGCTCGCCGTCAGGACCGCCGTCGCGATAGATCATGGTCTGCTCGGGCGACGCGATGTACGGCGGGTGCGCCACAATGCGATCGAACGTGAGACCGCGGACCGGCTCGTACAGATCGCCTTCCACCGCACTGAAGTTGTCGAGCCCGTTGAGCTCGGCATTGAACCGGGCATAGCGCGTTGCGCGTTCGGTCACGTCGCCCGTCCACGCGTGTCCGCAGATCGGCGCGGCCAGGAGCGCAGCGATGCCTGTTCCACCACACATCTCGAGAAACCGTTCGCAGCGAGTCCGTGGTAAGGACGATATGAAGTCGTGAGTGTTCTCGGTGATCGCGGGATACACCGCGTCCGATGGCAGCGGATTGGCCGAGCCGGCCGCGCTCACCGGCAAATCGGAGATCAGCCACAGGCCCTGCGTCGGATAGAGCAATACGGTAGCGAACTGCTTCGACGCGTCGCCGGCGGGACCGCCAAGTAGACCGAGACTTTCGAGTGCGCGCACCGCATTCGCCGGCAGGTGCTGCACAATGAACGCACGGTCCAGGAGCTCGCCGTCGAGAAAAAGCCGGATCAGGATGTCGAGCGCATCGCGCGCCTCGGCCGGCGCTCGACCCTCACGAATCGATGTGAAGTCGTAGATCGACGCGACGCCGGTGCGTTGGCAAACGGCCTCTTCCGTGAATCCCGCGCTCTCGAGCAGCGCGCGCAACGCGTCCATCGCCGCGGCATTGGTCGCGTTGTGGTTCCTCGAGACGGGCGATGTGACGGTAGCGGTCATAGTTGGACGGCGTGCCAGCGACCCGACAAGGCAGTCGCCGGTTGGGCAACGGATTGGAACCGGACCAGCAGCGCGGCATCCTGATCCTTGAGCGAGGCGAGCGGCATGATCCCGCACTCGAGCATCCGGTTGGACGAGCGCTCCGTTAGGAGGACTTCGGCGCACGGCTTGGCCTGCACTTCGCCATTCTGGCGCAGCAGCACGTAGGGCAGGCCGGTGAGCTCGCGACGCGAGCCGGGCCGCATCCGCCAGCCGGCGGCAGAGAACGATTGCGCCAGCAGCAGGGTGCACGCGAACGCGGCGTTCGCCCACAGGAAGTCACGATGGTCGTACGGCGCGCCTAACTCCTCGAAGTCGAACCGGTCGCACTCTTCGCCGTCACTGCCGTACGGCAGTCGCGCGAGGAAGCGCGGCGCGGCAAGTCCGATATATGCGGCCTCTGGCGACGCACGCAGCTTGTCCCACGCAGGGATCGCGCGCGTCGACCATTCGGACGCATCGCTCGACCGGTCGAACGTGGGTGCACCGGCGAGACGCGGTGCGCCGCCGGCGAGGAACGGAGCACCGGCTGCGCGCGCGATCGCGCCCAACCTCGAGAGCACGATGAGATCGGCGTCGTCCCACCCGAACGTGAACGCGCCGACGAGCAGCGACCACGGTTGGGCAGCCGGCGTGCCGACGGACCCGTCGACGATCACGCGCCAGAGGGCACTCCGATCGGCGGCGTCGGCGGCGCCCAGATCGGACACCAGCTCGGCGGCCGACACATCGAGCAGGTGGATCTCGAGATGGTCGTCGGTCTCGAGGCGTCGCGTGAGCATGAAGATGGATCGCCACGCAGCCTCGACAGCCTGGAACGCGCGGTGGTGCAGCACGCCGCGCATTGCGTTAGCAATCGCGCGATCGACCTGCGCGACCAAGGCATCCTGCCGCGGATCCGTGGCCGGCACGAGGTACGGTTCGATCGCGCGCCGAATGAGCACCTGAAGCGCGTCAGCCGACGGCTCCGCTGCGGGCACCGGCTCGCCCAAGATCGCGTCGAGCACGTGGCCCGGGGCGGGCGCGGGCATCGCGCCGAGCGGGGCCGCAGGGTCGTCGCCACTGGTCGGCGCAGCGGCGCGCGCGCCGTTCGTGAGCTCGCGCGCGGCGTCGGCGAACGTAGCCGGATTTGCAAGCCGCGCGCGCATCGCGCGCAGCGACTGGAACAGCGGCAGCGTGTCGTAGAGATGATCGGGATGAAACTCATCGATCGACGTGATCGGCACGATCACATCTTCATCCGACCCGCGCTCGAGCACGATTTCCGGTGCCGTCTGCGCTATCGTCTCGTCGACGTTGTCGCGATCGACGGGGACCGGACGGCGATTGGACAGTGGCATGCGCGAGGTCGCGCCGGCGCGCGCTCTGTCCCCGCTGAAGTCGCCCAAGACCAGAATGCGGAATGGCGTATCATCGTCCGGCACCTTTGCCGCGCGCACGCGTCCCGCATTGACGTCCAACTCGATATGTGCCCTTCGCTCGTGATCCGACATCGGACTTAGCAGTAGAGAGGGACAATCTCATCGCACGATGACGAGTGTCAAGGTCGAAGTCGACATGAATCCGGTGCTGGTACAGTTTTCGGCACCGATTTGTTGCACACTGACAATTGCGCATCGCGACACTACCTTAGGGCGCCATGAGACAGATGCAGCCGGTCCTCTGGACGAAAGGGGTGCTCTTGAGCCCCCAACACCTGCAAACACAGGATCGGTTTCTCGAGGACCTCATCCAATTCCAACTGTCGGGGCTCACGTACTGCCCGTGGGGTTTTCACCGGCTGGAGATCGATCACGAAGCACTCGCTGCGGGTTCGTTCGCGATCTCGCAGGCTGCCGGAATCTTCCCCGACGGGTTGTTGTTCGACCTCCCACTCAGTGATCCGGCGCCGGCGCCCAAAGTGCTCGAGGGCGTTTGGGAGCAAGACCAGAACGAATTGGACATCTATCTCGCGGTGCCGGAGTATCGCACGAGCGGGCACAACGTATCCGTCGAAGCGGGCGACTCGAGCGCGCGATATGCGGCCGAGGTGTTGCTGCGACGCGATGAGAACACGGGGCTCGCCGAAAAGCCGATCCAGGTGGCGAAGAAGAATTTCCGGCTGCTCGTGCAGGGTGAGTCGCTCGAGGGCAACTCGGCGCTTCGCGTAGCCCGCATTCGTCGCACGGCCACGGGCGATCTGTCGCTCGACCCGCAGTTCGTGCCGCCGCTCATCGACATCGGCGCGAGCGATTTCATCATCGCGATCGCCCGCCGGTTAGTCGAAATTCTGTCGGCGCGCAGCAGCGTGCTCTCGGGCACGCGCCGGCAGAAGAATCAGAGTCTGGCCGACTTCAGCATCGCAGACGTTGCGAGCTTCTGGCTGCTCTACACGATCAACACGTACTTCCCGCAGCTGCGGCATCTCTACGAGACGAAGCGCGGGCACCCCGAAGAATTGTTCACGGCGATGCTCTCGTTGGCCGGCGCGCTCACGACGTTCTCGACGGTCGTGCATCCGCGCGATCTGCCGGCGTACGAGCACGACGACCTCACCTCGTGCTTCACGAAGCTGGACGAGCAGCTGCGGATGCTGTTGGAGACGGTCGTGCCGTCCAATTGCGTGTCGCTGCCGCTGCGTCTGGTGCAGCAGTCGATCTACGCGACGGCGATGGACCAGGACAAGTACTTCTCGGCTCCGCAGCTGTATCTCGCGATCGACGCGAACATGAGTCCCGCGGATTTGATCCAGCGCGCGCCGGCGCTGATCAAGATTTCATCGGCGGACCGGATCGATCTCCTGATCCGTCAGGCGTTGGGCGGCGTGTCGCTCACGTACACGCCGAATCCGCCGCCGGCCGTGCCGGTCAAGGTGAGCTCGCACTATTTCCAGGTCGGCAAGAGCGGGAGCGAGTGGGACGCGATCGCGCGGGCGCGGAACCTGGCCGCGTACGTGCCGTCTGATTTCCCGAGCCCGCAGCTCGAGCTGCTCGTGGTGTTGCCGCCTAACCGTTAGGGCGGACAGAAAGCGGACGAGGCCGGACAAAGCCGGACACTGCCGCACGTGCCCGCAAGCGCCTAACGCGCAGTCCGGCATCTACGCCCATAGGGAAAACGGACACGACCGGACACGACCGGACCGGTTCGGGTGCGGCAAGTGGTCCATCTCCATTGGCTGGTCAACGCGCCTGTATTGTTGTAAACAAAACGGACGAGACCTGAACCGCGTGCGATGCGGTTTGCCATGCAGCAGAACGGTCCGGCCGTTTCCGTCGTGTCCGGTCGTGTCCGTTTCCCTCTGGGCGTAGATGCGGGCACCCACATGTTGCATTCACCGATTGCACAGTGCGCGTGCTACCAAGTCGGACGCGCTCCACTAGGTCCCTGCCACCACGCAGGCGAGCGGTCCGGCTTTGTCCGGCCTTGTCCGCCTTTGTCCGCCGTTCCTATTTCTTGATGATGAAGTAGGCCACGAGCGCGATCGCCAGGATAACGATCACGTTGAGCGCGATCACCAACGGCAGGTAGGACGGCTTGCGCGATAGCGTCGGCTGGGCGGATGGTGCGTTCGGCACAGCGGCAGGCGGGGTCGCGCCGACCGCGGGCACCGCGGGCGGTGTGGCCGAGCTCAGGATGCGCGTGAACTCGCTCGGCACGTGAGCCGGTTGACCAGCGGGCGCCGCAAACACCGGCGGCGGCAGCGTCGGCACCGGGATCATCGGTGCAGCAGGAGGAGCCGGCGGCGCGGGCGGTGTGCTCAGCGGATGATTCGGCGGTGACGCCACACCGAAGCTCGGCGCCGGCGGCACCGACGGCATTCGCGGAACGTGTGGTGCAGGCGGAATCGGCGGCGCCGCCGGGTGCAGTGATGGAATGGGCATCGCACCCAGGCGCGGCTGCGGGATTACCGGGGCCGGTGGCATCGGCTGCGGCGGCGCGACCGGCGGCACCACGACCGGCGTCGGTTCGGGCGCGCGCGGTCTGGGCGCACTCATCATGCCCGTCGCGCTCGCGGAATTCGGTGCCGGCGGCGCCGGCGGCATCACGCTCGGCATCGGCATGTACGCCGGCGGCGGTGCAGCCGATGGCGGCGTCGGTATCGGTGGTCGCTGCCCTGCCGGCGCCGCGCCCGGGACCGGCGGCGAATAGCGCGGTCCACTCGGCGCCGGACGATCGGAACCGCTCGCAGGGCTGCCCCGCTGGAAGATCCGCGTGAACTCGCCCGGGGCCGCCGGAGGTGGCGGAGGTGACGGCGCAACGGGCGGAGGCGGCACCGGTTTCTCGAACGGCACCGAGACCGGTGGACTAACGCTGGCCGGCGGTGTTGCGGGACGCGGCGGCGCGGACGGCGCAGGCGGTGGCGCGAACGGAGCCGCGGGCGCTGGCGGAGTGGGCGCCGCAGGGTTGGGTGCCGCGCTCGCCGGACTTCCCGTCATCGAGTTGAAGAGCCGGGTGAACTCGCCCGCCTGTCTGGCGGGCGCAGGCGCGGGCGGCGGCGGCGGCACCACCGGCGCAGCCGGTGGTGGTGCCGGTGGCGCCTTGGGGGTTGGTGCCTTGGGCGCCATCGGCTGAGTCACCGACGCGGTCGCGCTGGCAGCCGCATGCGGCGGCGCGACCGGCGGCGGCGGCGGTGGCGCGACCTTCCCTGCTCCGCCGCTTCCCGCCCGAATCGGTTGCGTCGATCCGGCACGAGGCTGCGCCTCGTCGGGCCGGCGCATTGTCACCTTGATCTGCTTCGGCGCACCGGGGCTGGCGGAGGACCCGCCGGGCGTGTGCGACGAAATCCACACGTCGAGCGACTCGAACCCCTGCAGAAACTGCGTCACGACCACCGCATGCCCTTCGACGTCGACCGTCTCGATCAACTTCAGTCGCTCGACATCCGGCAGCGCGCGCACGCGAGCGAGCATGGCGTTATTCTCGTCCGTGGTCCCGACGAGATAGTGCACCATCACGACTTTGCCGCTCGCCACCGCCAAAGCGTTGAGCGTGCGGACTTTTCCGTCGGCAACCGGCTTGAGAAGCTGATAGCGGGCGCTGAACTCGGCGCTTGTCATCGACTGGTGGTGGGTCATACGTTAGGGCACTCGCGCCGCCAGACGGCCTCGAGCGGCTCGGGCCGCGGTCAAGTGGCGATACGAATTACTGCACACCCAATTCCTCACCCGAGTCGTCAACAATAGCTGGAAACGCATCTCACGCGCAAACCGACACGGCCGTTCCACAAACGCCGTCTCGAGGCTAAGCGTGATCGAGTCGAGCCAGACAGGCTCAGGACACTCATGACGCAACTCTCCAGAGTGGTGTGGCGCGAGGGAATGCACCTGGCCCAACATCACTTTCAGGCGCAGAACCGGTACTTCGAGGACTCGATCCAGTTCGCGGTATCGCATCTCTTCTTCGCGCCCTACGGACTCATTGGGTGCGAGCTCGATGCGAACGCCCTGCGGAACGGAACCATTTCGCTGATTCACGCGCGCGGTGTGATGCCCGACGGCATGCCGTTCCACATTCCCGATGGCGACGCCGCACCACCACCGCTCGCCATCGGCGACCTGTTCTCGCCCACCGCCGACAGCCACGTCGTCTACTTGACGATTGCGCCGTATCGGCGTGACGCCGCGAACTGCATTACCGCGGACGCCGTCGCCAGAGATGGACGCCGCGCGCGCTACGTGTCCGAACCACACCTGATGCTGGACGAGACCACCGGCCATGATGAGAAGTCCGTCACGCTCGGCCGCAAGAATTTCCGGCTCGCGCTCGACACCTCCGTCGACGACGGTGCGGTGTCGCTCGCCATCGCGCGCGTCCGCCGCGACGGCATGGGCAGCTTCGTGTACGACGGCGAGTACATCCCGCCCCTGCTGCAGATCGGCGCGAGCGACCGCTTGATGACGATCCTCGACCGGCTGGTCGAGATGCTGGACGCGAAGAGCGCTGTGTTAGGCTCGGGCACCGGACGCCAATCGTTAGGCGACTGGGCCAGCCACGAGGTCGCGATGTTCTGGCTGATGCACGCCGTACACTCGGCGTTAGGCCCGCTGCGGCACCACCTGCAGGTCAAGCGGTCACGGCCCGAACAGGTGTACGCCGAGTTGTCGCGGCTCGCCGGCGCGCTCTGCACGTTCTCGCTCGATGCACATCCACGCGCGCTGCCGTCGTACGACCACGACCGTCTCGACGCGTGCTTCGACGCGCTCGACCGACACATCCGCACCAATCTCGACATCATCATTCCGACCAACTGCGTGTCGGTGCCGCTCCGCTCGACATCGGCGTTCATGTGCACCGGGCCCGTGAGCGACACGCGCTGCTTCGGTCGCGCCCGATGGTTCCTGGGGGTTCGGTCCACGCTCGGCGAAGCCGAGACGATCACACGCGTGCCGCGGTTCGTGAAAGTCTGCTCGGCCAAGTTCACACCGGAGCTCGTGAAGCGAGCGTATCCCGGACTCACGCTCGAGTACGTGCAAGCGCCGCCGGCTGCCCTCTCGCCGCGCGTCGACTCCCAGTATTTCTCGATCAGCAAAGCCGGCCCGTGTTGGGACACGCTCGTGCAGACGCACGAAGTCGGTGTGTATGTCCCCGATGCGCTGCCCGGCGCAGAGGTGCAGGTGCTCGTGCTGCTCGAGTCGTGATTGTGCCGCGTCGCGCCATCGAGGATTTTCGCTGAATGACCATACCCGTTGCGACCGTTGCTCCGCCGGCGCCGGCCTCATCCGCGGTGGCGCCATCGGCGCGGCGCGGCCAGCTCGCGCTCGCGATGCAGGAAGTGCTCACCGCTACCGTTAGGCTACGGGCCAACCGGCAGGTGGCCGCCGACGCCGAATCGTTCCGCGCGCACATGAAGCAGGTGATGGGCGCCGCCGAGCAGCAGGCGCGGCAGGCCGGCTACGCCGACGAAGACGTGCGGCTCGTGCTCTACGCCGTCGTCACGTTTCTCGACGAGTCGGTGCTCAACTCCACGCAACCGATGTTCGCGGACTGGCCGCGCAAGCCGCTGCAGGACGAAATCTTCGGCGGACACCTGGGCGGCGAGTTGTTCTTCCAGAACTTGCAGTATTTGCTGGCGCGACCGGATTCCGAGGATCTTGCCGACGTGCTCGAGGTCTTCCAGCTCTGTCTCCTCCTCGGCTTCCATGGACGGTACAGCGCCACCGAGGGCGGTGAGCTGCACGCATTGATGTCGCGCGTCGCCGAAAAGATGCAGCGCATCCGCGGACCGTTCGGCGAGCTGTCACCCTCGTGGAAGCCACCGGCCGGCGACATTCCGAGCGCCGGCGGCGACGTCTGGTCCAAACGGTTAGGCATCGCGATGGTCCTGGTGTTCGTGGTCGCCGCCGCGCTGTTCGTCGCCTATTCCGCGTCGCTCCGGTCGAGCGTCGCTGCCGTGCACGACGCTGCCGCGCAGGTGGCCCGGTGACCGCGCCCGTCACGACTTTCTCGCTCGAGTCCCGTCATGTCGCGTAAGGCGAAAATCTGGCTGATCGCGTCCGCGATCTTCCTCGTCTACGTGATCCTCGTTTGGTTCATCGCGAGCGCATTGCACCTCAAGTCGCCGGACATCTGGATGTTCCGCGCCGGACTGTGGGTGTTGGGCGCCGTGGCCGCCGGATTCGTGGTGTGGTATCTGCTGCGGCAGCTCGCGCCGGCAACGGCGCCGGGCACGCGCACGGACGATATCGATGCAGCGATGAACGCGGCTCGCGCGCAGCTCGCCGCGGCGAGAGCCGGCGGCAAAGGTGCCGGATCGCTGGCGCGCTCGCCGATGGTCATTCTGTTAGGCGCCGAAGGAAGCGCGAAGACCACCACCATCGTGCGGTCGGGACTCGAGCCCGAGCTCATGGCGGGCGGTGTGTCGCGCGACGAGACCGTCGCGCCCACCAAGGGCGTCAACGTCTGGTACGCGCGCGACACCGTGTTCGTCGAAGCGGGTGGCCCGCTGGCCGCCGATCCCGGCCGATTCGCGCGGCTCATCCGCCACGTACAGCCGCGCCGGTTCGGCGCGGTGTTCGGTGGCGGCGCGCAGGCGCCGCGTCTCGCCATGGTGTGCGTGAGCTGCGATTATCTCGTGCAGCCCGGCGCGAGCGAGCAGGCCGTTGCGTTAGGCCGCATGCTGCGCGATCGGTTGAGCGAGTTGTCGCGCGGGTTGGGTATCCGGCTCCCCGTGTACGTGCTGTTCACCAAGGCCGACCGCATCGCGTACTTCGCCGACTACGTCCGCAATCTCTCGAACGACGAGGCGCGCGAGGTGGTTGGCGTGACGCTTCCGGCCGACGTCGGCGCGGTGGGTCTCTACGCAGACCGGCAGGCGAAGCGCATTGCGGAATCGTTCCAGCGCCTCTTCGTGTCGCTCGCCGACAAGCGGCTCCAGGTTCTGGGTCGCGAAGCCGCCGTCGAGCCGAAGCCGGGCGCATACGAGTTTCCGCGCGAGCTGCGCAAGACGGGCGCGGTGATCACGCAGTTCCTGGTCGAGCTGTGCCGGCCGAGTCAGCTGCAGATGAGTCCGTTCCTGCGCGGGTATTATTTCGCCGGCGTGCGGCCGGTATTCATCAACGACGCGGCGCCCGCTGCTGCCGCCGCGTCTCTCCAGGGACGCGGCGAGGCGCGCTCGGCGACGGCAGTGTTCCGCGCCGAGCAGATGGCGGTGCAGTCCCGCGCGGCGCCTGCGTCGGCGACGCGCAAGGTCCCGCAGTGGGTCTTCCTCGGCCGCCTGTTCACGGATGTCGTGTTAGGCGACCGCGCCGCCATGAACGTGACGCGGGGCGGCACGCGGGTGAATACGCTGCGGCGTGTCGCGCTGGGCCTCGCCACGGCCGCCGGCGTCGTGCTCGCGTTAGGCTTCACGCTCTCGTGGTCCGGCAATCGTCAATTGGCCGGCGATACCGCAGCCGAGGCGCGCGCGGTGATGGGGCTGGCGCCCGCGGGCGCCGCGGCACCGGCCGTGGAGACGCTCCATCGGCTGGACACGCTCCGCGCGCAGCTCCTCACGCTGCGCGACTACGAGCGGAACGGCGCGCCGGCGCACTTGCGGTGGGGTCTCTACACGGGCGGTGCCCTGCTCCCCGATGCGCGCCATGCGTATTTCGCGTCGTACGACAAGCTGCTGTTCGAGGACACGCGCGGCGCGCTCGAGTCGTCGCTGCGCGCGGTGCCGCCGGCGCCTCGCCCAACGGACGACTACGGCAGCACGTACCGCGTGCTCAAGGCGTATCTCATCACGACCACGAACCCCGAGCGGAGCACCGAAGATTTTCTGGCGCCCGTGCTGCTCACGCAATGGAGCGCCGTGCGCGTGCCCGACACCGCGCAGAGCCAGTTGGCGCAGCGCCAGTTCGCGTTCTACGCGCGCGAGCTCCCGTTAGGCGACCCGTTTTCGTTCCCGGCCGACACGGCGCTCGTCGGTCGCGCCCGCTCGTTCCTCCGGCAGTTCACCGGCATCGAGCCGATCTACCAGGCCATGCTGGCGGAAGCGGACAGCGGCCATACCGCCATCCAATTCAACAAGATGGTGCCGGGCTCCGCGGCGTACGTCGTCGACCGCGTCACCGTGCGCGGCGCGTTCACGAAACCGGGCTACGCCGCCATGCAAAAAGCGTTAGGCAGCGCCGACCGGTTCTTCCAGGGCGAGCGGTGGGTGTTGGGCGACGAGCCGCCGAGTCTGGTGGATAAAACCAAGGCGCTGGCTGATCTGCGCGCGCGTTACGAGAGCGATTACATCGCCGCGTGGCGCGACTATCTGCAGGGCGCAAGCGTGACCCGCTACGGCAACGTGAGCGACGCGGCGGCCAAGCTGGCGCAGTTGTCGGGCAACCAGTCGCCGCTCCTGTCGCTCATCTCGATCGCATCGCAGAACACCAACACCGACACCGCGATCGGCAACGCGCTCCAACCCGCGCACGTCGTGGTACCGCCGGGGCAAACCGACAAGTTGATCGGACAATCGGTGCAGCCTTACATGGCCGCGCTGCTCACGCTGCAGGGTTCGTTAGGCCAGGTGGCCACGGCGCCCCCCGGGCAGTCCGAAGGTGCGATCGCCAACGCCACGCAGAACGCCAACACCGCGCGCGGTGAGGCGCAGAAGCTGGCGCAGGGCTTCGTGGTCGGCCGCGAGCCGGCGGTCGCCACCGCAGTGCAGCGCCTGCTCACGGAACCGCTGGCGAGCATCGATCCATATCTGCGCAACTACGGCGCCGGCCAAGTCAACGGCAAGGGCCAGTCATTCTGCGCCAAGAATGCGGCGCTGTTCGCGAGGTATCCGTTCAACGATCACTCGCCGATCCAGGCGTCGTTGGACGACGTGGCTGCGGTGTTCAAGCCGGGCACCGGCTCGCTCTGGACGTACTACAACGATGCGCTGCAGAACGTGATTCAGGCGCAGGGCAGCACGTTCGCGCCCAAGTCGGGCGGCACGCTGAGCGTGAACCCCGCGTTCCTCTCCTTCTTCAATCGCGCCGTACAGTTCTCGGCGGCAATTTTCCCGGCCGGGTCGAACGAAGCGCGCCTAACGCTCAACCTCACCAACTATCTGATGCCGCAGACCGGCCGTCTGCGCGTGGTGGGCGACGGCCTCACGGTGGACTACGCGGCCGCGGTCAAGCCGCACCTGTTCACGTGGACGTTCCAGCCGTCGAGCGAGGCGACGATCGCGGTGGAGCAAGGCAATTCATGGTTGAACGTCGCGAGCTTCCACGGCACGTGGGCGGTGTTCCAGTTGTTCGGTGCCGCGGCGTCGTGGGAGCCGACGGCGACCGACTACCGCGCCGAGTGGAACATCCCGGGCAGCAGTGCGGGCGCAAAGGTGGGACTCGATGTCGCGCTCAACAACGTGCCGCCGGTGCTGCGGAAGGGATTCTTCTCCGGGTTCTCGTGCGTGAGCCGGGTGGTGCAGTAGCGAACATCAAGCGCGGTCCGCGTCGCATCGCCCTCTGATGGAGCGACGCAGATTTCTTTTTGTGACGCTTTGAACAAGCTCGCCACCCTCGCCGCATCCGCGCGGACGCACGGCAGCCACCAGCACCGTTAGGCAGGCTTATCGCCCTCGCGCGGCGCGGTTCCGCGCTCGAGTTGTGACGAAACCCTGATGTGTTATTTTGCTGTTGGTTCCAGCATCGATGCATCGCTTCGACCGAAGCACTTCCTTAGCGCGCCAGGCGAAGCACAGCACACTTGTCGAAGGCTTCGTCTCCCGACGGGGAGTCCGGCATGGCGACTCAACGCGTATCGTCAACATCGCGGCGACGCACGCAAATGCGCGCGGCGCAGCCGAGCCGGTTGGCCGTCGAGCCGGGCGCAACTGCCTACAGCTCCGAAACCGGCCGGACGTATCGGTTGGAGCGACTCATCGGCAAAGGCGGATTCGGCGAGGTGTATCTCGCCACGGCGACCCTTGCGTCAGGCGCCGACTTCAAGGTGTGCATCAAAATCAGCGACAACCTCGCCGCATGGCTGCGCGAGGCGTACTTCGCCGAGCTCCTCGCCACGCAAGAGCGCGCGCTGCGCATCGTCGACCGGTTCGCCGAGTTTGCGAACGATGCGATGCGGTACTGCCTCGCCATGGAGTACGCCGAGCACGGCGATCTCGGCGCGTGGCTGGAACG
>DATJET010000011.1:0-10316 GCA_035496295.1 Gemmatimonadaceae bacterium | reverse complement strand
GTCGACGACCTTGCGCAACAGCTCGATGTACACGAGCGTCTTCCCGCTGCCGGTGACGCCGTGGAGCAGCACCGTCTCGCCCGGTTGGGCGGCGATGATGGCGTCGATGGCCGTGCGCTGCGCTTCGGTGGGCGTGTGGCGCGCCGGCGCGAGCGCGGGCCGCGCGGCGAACGGATCGCGGGCGACGACAGTCGATTCGATGGATGCGAAGTCGCGCGCGACGAGGGCCTTCACGACGGCGTGCGAAAAACCGAGCTGCCCCGTAACGTGCGCCACTTCGGCGTGACCGCCCATCCCCTCGACCACCTCGAACAACTCGCGCTGGCGCTTGGCGCGGGCGAATGCCTGCTGCCGTTCCTGCAGCGTCGGCAAGTCGCGGCGCAGGACGAGGATGCGCTCGGTCCGTTGGGCAGGTCGCGGCGCGGCCGCGCCGGTGAGCAGTGCCGGCAGGGCGGCGCGCACCACCACGCCTAACGGAACGACGTAGTAGTCCGCGATCCAGCGGCACAACGCGATCATCGCCGGCGAGAGTGCGGGTTCGACGTCGGGCACGTCGAGCACCTCGCGCGGCGACTTGACGCCCTCGCCATCGCTCGGTCCCAGACAGATCCCTACGGCGCGCGACCCCCGCACCGGCACGACGACGCGCGACCCCGGCGCGGGCACGTCGAGGCTCGAGTCGGGCACTGCGTACGTGAAGGTCTGGAAGAGCGGCAGCGGCAACGCGACTTCAATGAGCCGCGTCACCGGCACCGCAGCCGTTGCACTCATTGATTGCCGGTGGCGCAAGTCATACGACGAATAATAGACCGGCGCCGTCTAGCACGTTGCCGGCTCCTACGCTCATGAGGAAACGGGCAAGCCCGGACAACGCCGATACCGCACATGGCATCCGTTAGACGGCAACCTCTAGCCAACAGCCTCCTCTCGCGAATCCGCCTCCGACGCCAATGAAGGTCTCACGACTGTGAGTGCGGACGAGGCCGGACACGAACGGACACGCGCGCACGACGGAGTTCTCGCGAATCCGCCTCCGAAGACGATGAAAGTCTGACGACTGTGGGTGCGGACGAGGCCGGACACGAACGGACAAGACAGGACCTGGTTGTTGGTTTCAAAACGCTCGCATCTCGAGCAACTACAAATCAATTCCGCATTGTCCGGCTTTGTCCGGGTGTGTCCCCTATCAAGTCGTGAATGCTTCTCAGACAGCGGAGGCGGACACGCGCGCACGACAAAGGGCTCGCGAATCCGCCTCCGACGACGATGAAAGTCTCACGACCGTGAGAGCGGGCGAGGCCGGACACGAACGGACAAGACAGGACCTTTTGTTGGTTTCGAACGGCAGCATCTCGAGCAACTAAAAATCAATTCCGCTGTGTCCAGCTGTGTCCGGGTGTGGTCGCCATCAACTCGTGAATGCTTGTCAAGCAGCGGAGGCGGACACGCGCACCACGGAGCGCTGCGCGGCTGCGCGCCGGCGAGCGGCTACCGCTTCGCGCGCGTCACGCCTAACCCGGGTCCGTCGGGAACCTTGATCATCCCGCCGTCGATCGTCGCACCCACGAATGGATCGTCCGCCAGCAGCGCCGCGCCGTCGAGGTCGGCGTAGTCGAGCAGCGGCGCCAGGTGCGCGGCGGCCGTGATCGCCAGGCTCGACTCGATCATACAGCCCATCATTACAAGCATCCCGTGCGCCCGCGCGGTCGCGGCCATCTTGACGGCTTCACGCAATCCGCCGCACTTGGCGAGCTTGATGTTGACCCCGTCCACGATCCCGGCCAGGCGCGCCACATCGGCGGCCACCAGACACGACTCGTCGGCGATGATCGGGAGCGGCGACCGCTCGCGGACAAACCGCAAGCCATCCAGGTCGTGCGGCGGCAGCGGCTGCTCGACGAACTCCACGCGGTGCGCGACGAGGCAATCCATCATGCGCAGCGTGTGCTTGGGCGTCCACGCCGCGTTGGCGTCCACGCGCACCGTCGCGTTAGGCGCCTCCTCGCGGATGATCCGCAGGATGTCCTCGTCGTGGTCCGAGCCCAGCTTGATCTTGAGCACCGGATAGGACGCCGCTTCGCGCACCTTGCGCCGCACTTCGTCGGCGCCGGCAATGGCGATGGTGAAGCTCGACAACGGCGCCCGCGCCGGGTTCAGGCCTAACAGACGATACACCGGTATGCCTAACCGCTTGCCGGCTAGGTCGTGCAGCGCCGCGCTCACCGCCGCCTTCGCCGCGGCGTTGCCCCGGATCACCCGATTCAGCTCGGCTTCGGTGTCCTCGAGCGCCCACGCGTCCGCATGCTCGAGCACCGGCGCGAACATCGCGAGCGCCGCCGGAATCGTGTCCGCCGTTTCACCGTAGAACTTGCTCGGCGCTGCTTCGCCCCAGCCTTGCGCGCCGTCCGCATCCGTCACGCGCACGGTCACGACGCGATATTCGCTCTCGCTGCCGCGCGAGATCGTGAACGCGTGCTTCGTATGCACGCGCACTTCTTCGTGCTCGAGTTTCATCGGGATGTCGGTGTGATGCCCAGTCGGCGCGCCAGCCACGCGGTGCGCATGCCGTCGGGCCCGGGCGTCTGCGCCAGGTAGCCGATCAGCGCATCCGCCACGTCGTTGCCGCGCTGGAAGCGCTCGGCCGGATTCTTGGTGAGGCACTTCATCGTGATCGTGGCCAGCGCCGGCGGCGTGCGCGAGTCGACGACATCCGGCGACGCCGCCGATTCGTGCACGTGCTTGTAGCCAATGGAATACGAGTCCGCGCCGTCGAACGGCGGGAAGCCGACCAGCATCTCGTACAGCAGCACGCCGATCGAGTACAGGTCGCTGCGGCCGTCGACGAGCTTCCCCATCGCCTGCTCGGGCGACATGTAGTGCGGCGTCCCCATTGCCCGGCCCGTCATCGTTAGGCGGTTGTGAAAGCGCGCCGTCGCGATGCCGAAGTCGGTGATGAGCGCGTTGTCATCCTCGTCGAACAGAATGTTGTCGGGCTTGATGTCGCGGTGCACCACGCCGTGCCGGTGCGCATAGTCGAGCGCGACCGCGACCTGCGAGCCGATCACCGCCGTCTGGTGCGGACCAACGGTGCTGCCCTTCACGATGCGGTCGGCCAGCGAGCCACCGGCCATGTACGGCATCACCAGATACACCGTCGACTCGAGCTGGCCGTAGTCGAGGATCTGGCAGATGTATGGATGGAGCAGTTGGGCCGCCGCTTCCGCCTCACGACGGAACCGTTCGCGCATCTCGCTGTCGCGCGCCAGATGCGCGAGCAGCACCTTGATCACGACCGGTCGGCCTAACTGGAGATGCTTGGCGGCGTAGACGCTCGCCATGCCGCCGGTGGCAAGCCGGCGATAGATGCGATAGCGGCCGCCGGTGATGCGCCGCAGCAGGTCGAGCTCTTCATCGGGCGGCTCGTTGGGCGCGTCCGGCAGCTCCGGCAGCTCGGACGTACACCGGCTGCAGGTTACGGCCGTGCCGCGATTCCACGTGCCGCACTCAGGACAGAACATGACTCATATTCCAAAATCCAGACGCACGAAGTCGTACGGCGGCCACGGGCCCGTTTGCTGAATGGTCAACCCGGCGTGCCGATCCGCCAGCACGCGGACCGCGTTCTCGAAGGCACCCCACCGCTCGCGATCGAGGAGAAACGCGGCGCTGAACAGCGCGGGCTCGGGCACATCGACCGGCGCGAGCGTCATGGCCGCCGACGCCTCGCGCCGCAACGCGCGAAAGCACTCTGTGACCACCGCCGGCGTTGTGGGCGTCGTAGGCTCAGCTTCCGTCGTTGGGCGACGGGTGAGATGGACGCGCGCTTCGCACCGTCCGGCGATGAATTGCAGGCCTTCGGACAGCGCGATGTAGTTCTGCTCGAGCCAGCTCCGCAATTGCTCGGTGTTGCGAAAGACCGTACCGCAGGGCGCGGGCAATACGCCGCCGCGCTGGAACGCCGACTCCACGATCTGCTGGTGGAGATCGATGTCGCTTGGTTCGAGTTCTCTGCGGGAGTCGGTGATTGGTTTGACGAGAGCCGCGAGGTCGCGGGTGCGGACGAGGCTCGCTTCCGAGGGAGGACCGCCGTCGGTGTCGCGCGCGATCGACATCACGCCGAACAATCGCACCCCGGCTACGACAACGTGGCGAGCCACGGTGTCACGCCCGGACCGAAGATATGAACCGACTCACATGCATAGCATTGGAAGTTATGCGCGACGTGGATGCCGTGGGAGTACGCTGCGCGCCGCACGCCCAAGACTATCGGGCCAACTCGGCGAGCATGGTGACGCATGCCTGGCCGACGCGATCGGGGGCGTACCCACCCTCGAGAGCTGCAACCACGCGACCTCCACACCACTGCGCGGCACGCTCGGTGAGGAAGCGCGTGAGGGTCGCGATGTCCTCGAGCTCCAGCGTGAAGCCGCCCAGCGGATCGCCGCGCAGGGAGTCGAAGCCGGCGGAGACGAGAACCAGATCGGGGACGAATCCCTGGGAGGCCTGATCGACCGCGCGCTCGAGTTCATCGACGTAGCGCTGCGCGGGGAGTCCGGCGGGCAGGGGAACGTTCCAGACGTTGCCCAAGCCGTGGTCATCGGCGGCGCCGCTGCCGGGATACCAGGGCCACTGGTGCATGGAGACGAAGTGGATGCCTTGATCGCTCTCGACGAGCGCCTGCGTCCCGTTCCCGTGGTGGACGTCCCAATCGACGATGAGCACGCGGTCGAGACTGTGACGGCGACGCGCGTAGTGGGCAGCGATCGCGACGTTGCCGAAGAGACAGAACCCCATGGCGCGATCGCGGAGCGCGTGGTGGCCGGGCGGCCGGACCGCGCAGAAACTGCGCCCGGCGCGTCCGTCGACGGCCATATCGACGGCGTCCAGGACGCAGCCCGCGGCCGCGGTTGCCGCGTCCCAGGAGCCTTCGCTGGCGACGGTGTCGGCGTCGAGCGCGCCGCCGCCGGCGGCGACCAGCTCTTCGACCTCGCGGATGTAAATCGGGTCGTGCGCGAGCGCGAGCTCCTGCGGGGTGGCGTGTCGGCCCTCGACGTGCTCGACCGTACCGAAGAGCTCGGGATGGTCGCGGAGTGCGCGGGTGATGGCGCGCAGCCGGCCGACGTGCTCGGGGTGTCCCCAGCCCGTGTCGTGTCGGCCGCAGTCGGCGTGCGAGATGAAGGCGACGCTCACGTTAGGCGCGCCTCACGACCCCGTCACCGGACCGGGCGGCGGCGGCGGTGCGTGAGGAGGAAGATCGATCCGTCGCGTGCGCCGACCTCGGTCACGCTGCGGCGCTCGTCGAGGACTTCGCGGCCGTTGATCTTGATCACGAAGTCGCGCGCGTCGGCGCGCGGGTCGAGGACGGCCAGGGCCGCGACCTTCACCGCGAGGACGCGCTCGTTAGGCGGCGCGACGATGCGGACCACGTCCCACAATTCGGGGAGCTCGACGCGCAGGGTGAGCGCGGCTCCGTTAGGCGTGCCCAACCGGATGGTCTCGCGCCGCGCGCGCAGGGTGGTGGCGAAGGGCGCCGTCATCCCGTGATCTCCTCGACCATGGGGTGCGGATCGAGCGACGCGAAGAAGCGCGAGATCTGGGCGTCGAAGAGATACGTGGAGCCGCTCACGCGCGTGCCGCCGTCGATCGGGGTCACGCCGATCACGAGCTCTTCCCCGCCCTGTCCGCGGAACGTCGCGTAGGCCGGGCCCTCCTTCTCGAGGAAAGCCGCGTAGAGCGGGTTGCGTGAGGCGAAGAACTGCTTGGCCTCGGCGAGGACGGCCTCGGGGGCCATGGCGGTGGTGACTTCCTGAATCATGAGGCGGAATCCCTATGGTGTCTCGAGGGCGCAGCTGTCTGTCATAGATGGAATCTATCGGCACGCGCCACACACCGGCAGACAGGTCCGAACTATCCCTCGAGTATTTCCTCGAGCGCGAACCGCGTCTTGGGCGGCAGCTCGGATTCGGCGAAGTACTGCGTGGTAATGCCGATCGCGTCACTCACTCGGGTGATATTCAGCGCCCGCAGCAAGTATCTCACGTCGTCGACGTCGTGGAATTCTTCGCCAAGGCGCATCGCCACGCACTTCATCGCGAGGAGATATGGCGCACTGGCGGTGAACACGCGCAGATGCGTGAGCTCGAGGAACGTCGAGAACTCGCCGCGCATCCCAAGAAATCCCTTCGCGGCATCGTTGAGCCACGTGTCCGGCACGTCGGCGCGGGCGGCGACGCGCGCCGCGGCTTCGCGCACCGCCTTCGCGGGCTTGAAGAACGCATGCACATCGCGCGTGGCGTCGCGCGCGTCGAGCGCCAGGCACATGACGGCACCGCCGACCACATACACCTCGCCTAACGTGTCCCGCGACGCCAGTTCCTCGTTGAGGAGAGCGAAGAGTCTGCGGATGTCGGCGCTGGTGAACCGGACGACGCTCATCCTGGGTCTATACGCGGGCGCCTAACTGCGCCTCGGCGAAAATGTTCCGGCGGCGAAACGCGACCGGTGCGACGCGCAACAGATACAAGCGCGCGCTGCGGAGCGACGTAGCGAAGTGCGGCTCATCGAGCGGCGGAATGCCTCGCGTCCACGCCGGGGCAGCCACCCCGAACGCGCTCGCGGCCTGCTCCACCATCGCCGCGACGTAGTTCTGCACGTACGGTTTGAGCTCGCGCACATCGACGCGCTCCAACGCCCGACCGAACTCCATTGGAGCGAGCCCGGCAAGTAGAGCATGGAACTCGGCGAGGGCGAACGAACGATTCCGGTCATCGCGCAAGGCGGCGATGATACCGGCAACCCGCGCATCCACGTCGGGAAGCGCGCGCGCCAACACGTACGCGGAAACGTCGAGGCCGGCGTTCCGGGCGCGGCGCTTGATGGCAGCCTTCTCGGCGGCCGTAACGCGAATCTGTAGCTGCTCGGAGCGCGCAGTCATGAGTTGAAATGTCGCCACGTTGTGGCGGCGTTGTCAATACGTGTGTATTGACAGACTTTTCCGGGCCCTGCGGCGTCACCCTTAGCTCAACCGCGCCAGAGTATCGGCATCGAAGCAATGGACGTGCGCCTGGTCCAGGGCGAGCGCGATCTCCGACCCCAACGGCGGCAACGGCTGCGGCGGCACCCGCGCCATGAGATCGTGCTGCCCTGCCCGCAGCGACAGATAGAGCTCCGCCCCCATCGGCTCTATGAGATCGAGGCGCGCCGAGATGCCGGTACTCGCGGCGGACGGCTCGACGCGCAGGTGCTCCGGGCGCACTCCGAACAGGATTAGTCGCTCGGCGCCGCCGTTCAGGAGCGAGCCCCAGGCATCGGGAGCGGGTACCGAGAACGCGCCGTCGTCGGCAATCACCCGCAGTCCGCCGTCTCGCGTTAGGCGCGCGGGCACGAGGTTCATGGGCGGGCTCCCGATGAAAGTGGCCACGAACGCGTTGTCGGGTCGCTCGTAGAGCTCGAGCGGCGCACCCACCTGCTGCACGCGGCCCGCGTTCATTACGACGATGCGGTTGCCCAACGTCATCGCTTCCACCTGGTCGTGCGTCACGTACACCATCGTGGCGTCGAGCTGGCGGTGCAGCCGCGCGATCTCGCGCCGCATCTGCACACGCAGCTTGGCGTCCAGATTGGACAGCGGTTCATCGAACAGAAAAACCTGCGGATGCCGGACGATGGCGCGGCCGAGTGCCACGCGCTGGCGCTGACCGCCCGAGAGCTGGCGCGGCCGGCGGTCGAGCAGCTCCTCGATGCCAAGAATCGTGGCGGCGTCGTGCACCCGCGCGTCTACCTCGGTGCGGCGTACGTGGCGCAACGTGAGCGCGAAGCCCATGTTCTCTCGCACCGTCATGTGCGGATACAAGGCGTAGTTCTGGAACACCATCGCGATGTC
The DNA here is from genome assembly GCA_035496295.1 of Gemmatimonadaceae bacterium. GTDB lineage: Bacteria > Gemmatimonadota > Gemmatimonadetes > Gemmatimonadales > Gemmatimonadaceae > JADGGM01. The sequence goes on along the minus strand of DATJET010000011.1, from coordinate 2,434 downwards.
GCGGTCCTTGGGCGGGACGTCGTTCACGACGCGACCGCCGATACGCAGCGTGCCGCGCGTGACGGATTCGAGACCGGCAATCATGCGAAGCGTGGTGGTCTTGCCACAGCCCGACGGCCCAACGAGCACTACGAGCTCCCCGTCGTCGATCTCGAGATCGATGTTGTGCACGGCGATGTGAGCGTGCGCGCCGGCGTCGTATATTTTTTGTACTCCTTCGAGTTGCACGCTAGCCATGGAGCCCTCTACGAGTCACATGCCCAACGCTGAACGGTTCCCTGAAGGCTTCCTGTGGGGTGCCGCCACGTCCGCCTACCAGATTGAAGGCTCGCCCTTGGCCGACGGCGCAGGCCCAAGCATCTGGCACCGCTTCTCGCACACACCGGGAAGAACGGCGAACGGCGAAACGGGCGACATCGCGGTGGATCACTATCACCGTTGGGCGGACGACGTGCAGCTCATGCGCGATCTCGGATTGAGCGCGTATCGCTTCAGCACCTCGTGGAGCCGCATCCTTCCGCAGGGTACAGGCGCCGTCAATGCCGCGGGTCTCGCATTCTATGACCGATTGGTGGACGCGCTGCTCGCGGCGGGCATCCAACCGATGGTCACGCTGTACCACTGGGACCTCCCGGCTGCGCTCGACGATCGCGGCGGATGGCTCAACGCCGACATCGACAACTGGTTCGCCGACTATGTGACGACGGTTGTACGCGCGCTGGACGATCGCGTGACGCTCTGGAACACGCTCAACGAACCGTGGGTGGTGAGCGACGGCGGCTATCTGCACGGTCCTCTCGCGCCTGGACACCGGAACATCTACGAGGCGCCGATTGCATCGCACAATCTGCTGCGAGCGCACGGACGCGCGGTGCAGGCGTATCGCGCAATCGGAAAGCATCGCATCGGCATCGTCGTCAATCTCGAGCCCAAGTATCCGGCGTCCGATAATCCGGCGGACCTCGCTGCAACGCGGCGCGCCGAGGCGTACATGAACCACCAATATCTCGATCCGGTGTTCTTCGGTCGATATCCGGACGAGCTGCGCGAGATTTTCGGCGACGCGTGGCGCGAGCCGTCCTCGCGCGACATGGAGCTCATCGCCCAACCGATCGACTTCCTCGGCGTCAACTACTACACGCGCAACGTGACGCGCGACGATCCCACGGCGTGGCCGGTGCGGGCGCGCGGCGTGCACCAGCCGCAGCACGTCCATACCGAGACAGGCTGGGAGGTATTCGCGCCCGCACTCACGCGCGTGCTCCTGTGGGTCAAAGAACGCTACGGCGACGTGCCGTTGTACATCACGGAAAATGGTGCGGCAATCTACGACCCGCCGACTCCGATCGACGGGCGTGTGGATGATCCGTTGCGCACGTGGTATCTGCGCGAACATCTCCTTGCCGCTCGCGAGGCAATGCGTCAGGGCGTCAATCTCAACGGCTATTTCGCCTGGTCTTTGTTCGATAACTACGAATGGAGCCTCGGCTTCGCGAAGCGGTTCGGGCTGGTGCACATCGATTACGCGACGCTGGAGCGGACGCCGAAGGCGAGTGCGCGCTACTACTCCGAGGTCATCCGTACTCACGGTGAGGTACTCGCGGCGCCACTCGACGCGCTGTCGATCTGACGGGCGTTCCGCGGACGTCAGTACCATAGGGTGACCGTTGCCGGCAGGCTGTGAACGACAACCTCACCGGTCTGCGTTAGGCTCACTGGCTTGCCGTTCGTGGTTGCACGGCGAATGCGCCGATCGTACGGCGAAACAACTACGACACCGCCAGGCGGCACGGTTAGGCCGCCGCCTAACCGGACGCGCACGGAGCGGCCGTCGCCGCGCATCGCGAGGTCGAGCGGCCCGTGCACGGTGGGCAGGCGCCGGGCGACCACGCCGGGCGCCTGATCGACCCACGCCGACGGCACCCCGGCCCCGACGACCAGCGCGCTGTCGGACGCCCGCTCGTAGGCGAAGCAGTCCATGATCGAGCGGATGTATTCCGCGCCGACCCAGGCGTGCGGCATGTCGCCGATGAAGTTAGGCGAGCGCGGATTGCGCCACACGACCTCGGCCCATTCGTTCCACGCCGGCGGCCGGCGGTCGCGCAGGAACTGCGCGAGGAGCTGCTGCGCGCGGTCGCGCCATCCCAGGCGAACGAACGTGCCGATCATGCGCGTCTCGTAAGGCGTGTACGCATTCCACGTGGTGCTGTCGGGCCGGCGGCTCGCGCCCTGCCAATAGCGCTCGAACGTGCGTCGCAGCGCGGTGTCGGGCAGGTGCGCGAGCTCGCCCACAGGCGACACGGCGATGGCGGTCGACGTGGCGTCGAAATCGCCGAGCTCGACGCTGCCGGGGATGAAGTCGATGTCGTGTGCCTTCATCGCGAGGCCGATCGACGCCATGATGTCGCGACGGAACTGGTCGCGTTGGGCGGCG
>DATJET010000010.1:0-7556 GCA_035496295.1 Gemmatimonadaceae bacterium | reverse complement strand
TGGACGCGTGTGGTGGCCGAGCGCGCGACGGAGTACCAGGGCGACCGCATCGATCTCGTGCCGTGGATCGCCGCCAACCGCGAGGACCTGGTGCTCAAGCCCAACGACGAGTACGGCGGGAAGGGAATCGTGTTGGGTTGGGACGTGGACGACGACACGTGGGCCGATGCGCTGCGTGCGGCGCTCGGCGCGCCGTCCATCGTCCAACGCCGGATTCGCCTTCCGACGGAGCCGTATCCGAGTTTCGTCGATGGATCGGTGCAGTTCACCGACCGTATGGTGGATATGGCGCCCTTCGTCGCCCACGGTCGCTACGTCGAGGGCTGCCTGACGCGACTCGGCACCGCACCGCTGCTCAACGTGACCGCGGGCGGCGGGTCCACCGTCCCGACATTCGTCGTCGCTCGCCGTTAGGCACTGGAGGGGGGAGCCATGGAACAGCCGTCGCTCACGTTAGGCGTCGAGGAAGAGTACCAGATCATCGACCCGGAGACGCGCGAGCTCCGCTCGTACATCACTGAGATCCTGGCCGGCGACCATCTGGTGATGGAAGAAGTGAAGCCCGAGCTGCACCAGTCGATGGTGGAGATCGGCACCAGGGTATGCCGCACGCCGGGCGAGGTCCGCTCCGAGCTGGTGCGACTGCGCGGGACGGTGATGCAGCTGGCCGCGCGCAAAGGGCTCAAGATCGCCGCCGCCGGCACGCACCCGTTCTCCAGCTGGATCACGCAGGAGATCACGCCGCTCGAACGATACATGGGTGTGAAGCAGGATCTGCAGGATCTCGCCCAACAACTGCTCATCTTCGGCACGCACGTCCACATCGGGATCGAGGACCGCGATTTCCTCATCGATGCGATGAACGTCGCACGCTACTTCGTGCCGCACGTGTTGTGTCTGTCGACCAGCTCGCCCTTCTGGATGGGGCGCATGACGGGTCTCAAGTCGTACCGGAGTGTGGTCTTCCGGAACTTCCCGCGCACCGGCATTCCGCCCGAGATGCACGCGTGGTCGGATTACGAGGCGGTGCTGGAGGCGCTCGTGCGTACTCACTGCATCCCCAACGGGTCCAAGATCTGGTGGGACGTGCGGCCTAACTGGAGCTACCCGACGCTCGAGTTCCGCATCTGCGACGTGTGCACGCGCATCGAGGAAGCGGTGTGCGTGGCGGCGATTCTGCAGGCGATCGTCGCCAAGCTCTGGAAGCTCCGCCGCGACAACATCACCTTCCGCGTCTATCCGGGCGCGTTGATCGAAGAGAATAAATGGCGCGCGGTCCGCTATGGTCTGAGCGGCAAGCTCATAGATTTCGGGAAGCGCGAGGAGTTGCCGGCCTCCGATCTCATTCGTGAGTTGGTGGGCTGGTTCATCGACGACGTCGTGGACGACCTGGGGACGCGCGCCGAGGTGGAGTACGCGTACACGATCCTCGCCAACGGCACGAGTGCCGACCGCCAACTGGCGACGTACAAGCGGACCGGGGATTTGAAGGACGTGGTGGATCAGTTGGTGAAAGAGACGGCGGAAGGGGTAGATTAAAGGGGAATGGGGAATCGCTGGCGCTTGGGGAATCGCTTAAGGAGCTAACTCGTTGTCTGCTTCCCGACCCGTAATCGGCATAACAACGCAAACCCTCGAGGCCATTCCCGACGAGCTGCCGCGCTGCTGGGTCATGAGCCAGCGGTACGTGCACGCCATGGCCGAGTCGGGAGGTGTGCCGTGGATCATTCCGCTCATGCCGGACGATCCGGACACCATGCGGCGGATCTACGAGCAGTTGGACGGCCTCCTGCTGCCGGGTGGGGTCGACATCGATCCGCGCACCTATGGCGCCACTCGTCTCGAGGGCTGCGGCCGCACCGACATCGATCGCGATCGCGCCGAAGTGATGCTCACGCGGTGGGCGATGGACGACGACAAGCCTGTGTTAGGCATCTGTCGCGGCGTGCAGCTCATCACCGTGGCCGCGGGCGGGACGTTGTACCAGGACGTGACCGCGGAGCTCCCGGGGGCGATCAAGCACGACTACTTCCCGCACGGCGGTACGAACCCGCGCGACCAGTTGGTGCACGAAGTCGCGGTAGCGCCAACGTCGCGGCTGGCGGCGCTGCTCGAGGAGCAGGGGGCGATGGTGAACAGCATGCACCATCAGGGAATCAAATCGGTGCCGCCGTCGTTGGTCGCGACGGCGCACGCCCCGGATGGGTTGGTCGAAGGAATCGAGTCGGCCGACGATGCGTTCCTGTTCGGCGTGCAGTGGCATCCCGAGGACCTGACGCACGCGGACTGGCACATGCGGCGGTTGTTCGCGGGACTGCTTGATGCGGCCAGAGAGTGGCGGGCTCGGGCCGATAGCGAACCCGTCGCCTAACCGCTATCTCGTCGTCGCGTCGTCACGACCGTCGTCAGGCGCCGGCGCCGGCCGTCACCGCAGGTCGCGCTCGAGGGCGCGAGCCTTGGCGGCAAAGCGCCGTGGATCGAGTCGGAGCTCCGGGGGCAGCCCGCTCAGCTGGTGCTCCCACCAGGCGGGCGTCGGCACGCCCGTTGCCGGCCAGCTTGCGTTAGGCCCGAAGAGCATGTACACGTCCCAGGCCGGCTCGCTTCTGTTGGCGGCGCGTGAGAATGCCGTTCCCACCACGAGACTCGAATCCCAGAAATTGCTAACGCGCCGATCGGGGATGAGCGTCGTCGCCTCGCCCACGTTCTTCTCCTGTGCGCCGAGCTGTGACGACCACACGACGAACACCGCCACGCTGCGGGTCGCATCGTTGGCCAACCATTGTGTCGCGACTTCGCGGACCCCGCGAAGACATTCGGGTCACGTGGGCGATGCCAACAGAACCGCGCGCACTGTTCCCGAGTCCGCGTTGAATGCACTGCGGAGCGGCGAAAAGTCCGCTGTGAGGTTGGTGTGAGGCGCCACCGGTCCCTTGCTACATGCCCAACACAGTGTGAGCGCGACGAGGATTGCTGAAGCGGTGCGGGTGTCCACGGTAACCCCCCTCAGATTGATGCGATGAGGCTCGCGAGCGCCGACCCGAGCCAGATCACCGCGGCGCCCCACAGAACGAACCGAATCCAACGTTGCGAGGTCACGCGATTGCCGTCGACATCGCATCGCGCACGCCTGCCGTACAGCGTCCAGAATCCGTACGCCAGCGCGACCAGGGATGCTCCGAGGATGTAGACGGCGTATGGCTTGAACCCGGCTAACGTGACGGCTCCGCTGGCGCCAAGGGCCGACACGATCAAGGTCGAGATGACGGGCGTCGCGCAACACGCAGCGGCCGCCGCTGCTCCCACGGCCGCGCCGGTGCCGGCGATGGCGGCGCCTGCAGCGCCGATGCCGCTCGGTCGCTCGTTTGTCACTGTCCCTCGATGGCTCGACGAATCGACTCCGTGCTCGGCGCACCACCGATCCGACAGCTCCGGGCACCGGATGAGACCGCGTCTCCGGACACATCGCGCCCGTTCACGAGCACCGTCGGTGACGCATAGCCGCGCGCATACGCAGGCGCGGCCGGGTCATCCTGAACCCACTCACTCACCGGTGCACGGATTCCCGACTCCGTCAAGGCGGCGTACAGATTCGACCGCGTCTGAGCCACGTGCGGGCAGTCACGAAAAAAGATCAACTCGAGTTTCATGCGTTCGTGCCCTCCAGCGCGTCGAGGATCGGGCAGCCCCGCAGCGCTCGGCGGTCGCGGCATCCGTCGACCAACGTTGCGAGTGCTTCACGCATCCGGTGCAGCTCGTCGATCTTGCCGTCAATGCGCTCCATCGCCTTGGTCGCTTCCGCCACCACATCATGGCACGCGGATCCACGCCTAACGCGGAGGCGCAGTAGGATCCCAACCTCTTCGAGCGTGAATCCCAGGCGCTGCGCGCGCTTCATGAAGCGCACGCGCCGAATCGCGTCCTCGGTGTATTGACGGTAGCCGGCAGACGTACGTGGCGGCGACGGGATCAATCCTTCGCGCTCGTAGTAGCGGATGGTTTCGACGTTCACGTGTGCCGCTTTCGCGACCTGTCCAATTGTCAGCGCCACGATGCACCTCTCGAGGACAACACACCGCATTCAAAGCATACACCCTGTACCATGGTACGGGGTCAAGCCTCGTGGCCCCGTGGCTATCTTGTATCCACTTCGACCCGCCATGACGAACGACACATGACCCGCTGTTGCCTTCGCCTTCACATTCTGCGCGTCGTCGCGGCGCTCGCTGCAGCCGCTGCGCCGCTTCGCGCCCAACAGACTCCGCCCGCCCGCGCAGCGCGCTGGTGGCACGATATCACTGTCATCGCCGACGACAGCATGCACGGCCGGCGCACAGGTACAGCGGACTATCTCGAGGCCGCGCGCTACGTGGCGAACCAGTTCCAGGCTGCCGGTCTCGAGGCGGGCGGGACTAACGGATATCTCCAGACCGTGCACCTGGCTGAGGCGCGCGTGGTGCCCGAGAGCTCGAGTGTGGTGCTCGAGTCGGCGGGCAAGAGCGACACGCTGCCCCTTCGCGTGCGGATCACACCATCGTCGGCGAGCAGCGCCGATGGCGCGCTGGTGTTCATCGGGTACGGGCTCGCCGTACCGGGCGTGCACGACGATCTTGCCGGCGTCGATCTGCGCGGCAAGGTGGCCGTCTACCTCGATCGCATGCCCAAGGGCCTCGACGCGACGCTGTTCGCGCACGGGCGGGCGTCGCGCTGGAAGGAACTCGAGCGCCGCGGCGCGGTGGCGGGTCTCGCGATCGCCGACGCGCCTCCGCCTAACGGAAATCGGCCGACGGTGCGGCCGGGCACGCGTCCCGTGATGGGACTGGCGGACGACTCGCTGGAGCGCGGCGTGCTGGTGAGCGTCGGCGGCGAGGATGCGGAGAAGCTCTTCGCGGGCTCGGGCCACACGTACGCAGAGATGATCGCGCTGTCGGACTCGCAGAAAACGCTCCCGGGGGTGCCGCTCGTGCCGCGCCTGCACGTGCGCCTCCACGTCGAACGCACGCCGGTGGATGCGCCTAACGTCGTGGGCATCCTGCGCGGCAGCGACACTTCGCTGCGCGACCAGTATCTCATCGTGAGCGCGCACCTGGATCACCTGGGCGTCGGCCGGCCCGTGAACGGCGACAGCATCTACAACGGGGCGATGGACAATGCGTCCGGCATCGCCACGCTGCTCGAGACGGCGCGGGCGTTCAAGGACAAGCACGTTCGACCGAAGCGGTCGGTCATCTTCCTCGCCGTGACCGGCGAAGAAGAAGGCGAGCTTGGCTCCGCGTACTTCGCGCTGCATCCCACGGTGCCGGCGTCTGGAATCGTGGCCGACCTCAACACCGACATGTATCTGCCCATCCAGCCGCTGACGGGTGTCTTCGCGTACGGCTGGAACGAATCCGATTTAGGCAAGGACATCGCGCCCGTGTTGCGGCAGCATCACCTGTCGAATCTCGAGGACCCTGAGCCGGAGCAGGTCCGTTTCATTCGCAGCGATCAATACAGCTTCATCCAGCGCGGCATCCCGGCCCTCGCGTTCAAGGTGGGTTACACGAAAGACTCGCCCGGCGATTCGACGGTGACTGCATGGCTCGACACACGCTACCACAAACCGTCGGACGATGTCGCGCAGCCGGTGAATTTTCAGACGGCCATCGCGTTCGATGCGATGTACTTCGACATCGTGCGCGCCGTCGCCGATCGACCGACTCGACCGGCGTGGTATCCGCAGAGCGTGTTCGCGTCGATCAAGCGACCGGGACAATAAGGCGCGCACGCGCGGGAGATGAGCGCGCACCGGACTTGTCGCCCGATCAGCCGCCGCTTCCGGGCAGCCGCAGCGGGCGCGTTGTAGTGAGGGCCTCCCAGTGCTCTTCGGCGATCTGCCGCTGGATCTGATCGATGCGGTCGGTGAGCTCCTTGGCCGGCGGCGCGTTAGGCGAGTACACTTTGCCGAGCGCGATGAAGGCCTCCATCATCGTTTTGTACGCGTACGGCGAGTAGCCGGCCTTGACGGCGATCTCGGCGCCTAACGAATCGCAGCGGTATTCGAGCACTTGGCCATAGCTCGCGCCGAACTCGCCCCAGCGCCATTGCGACGCGTTGGTCACGTCGCGGTGCTTGGTGGTGACGAGGCTGTCGATGCGGCGCGAGACCTGCCCGTTGTCGATGTGCTCGATCTCGTGCGCGATCACCGCGGCGGCTTCGTCTTCCGTACCCATGTACGACAGGATGCCGCCCCAGATGACGATGTGTCCGCCGGGCAGCGCGAACCCGCTCTTGATGCCGGGGTGCGGATCGAAGTGGATCGTCCACGGCAGCTTGCGCTTGGTGTGGCGGCCGAGGGAGTCGGCGATGCTTTGCAGATAGGCCTGAATGCGATCGGACTCGGGTGTCGGCCGGATGCCGCGCGTGCTATCGAACTGGCGGGCGAGGGCGGCGCCGAGCGCGATCTCCTGCGAGTCGGTGGCGCTGAGCGCTGCCGCTACATCGACGGGTCTCGCACCGGCGTGCGCCTGCGAGCCTAACGCAAGCGCTGCGCCGGCGGTTAACAGAAAACTACGGCAGAGGACGAACCTGCGGTTCATGTCGGACTCGTCGTGAGTTGTCAGCGATGTGTGAGAGATTGCGCTGCGCGCGGGGTCCGCGAGGCCTCCTTTGCGCGCCGGCGCGCAGGCGGTTCCGCCAGCTTCCAGAAGAGTCGCTCGCCGATCACGGTGACCTTGTGGCCCTTGGTGGCCAACCGGCGCACCTCGATGAGCTTCGACCCGCCATCCTTGCCGGCGATCTGCTGTTTGTTAGGCCGGCCGCGGACCAGGATGTCGGTGGTGTGGCCGGGCTTCGACTGCACGATCGCGCCGGCTTTCCTTGCGGCGGCGATCGCCGTGTCGCGCGGCCGAACGAGAAATCCGGTGAACGAGATGCGCTTGCCGGCCAGCCGATCGACGCGGCCGAGTTTCGGCTGCTTGGGCCGGCGGCGCAGCGCTTCGATCAATTCGCTCGCGGCACTGTATCGCTGCCCGCGCGAGCCCAGGCAGCGGTGGATGACTTCCTTCAGGTGATCGGTGCACGGCAGCAGGCGGACATCCTTGCTGGGCACGGCACTCCCGATGTCGCCGCGCAGCAGCATCACCGCGAGCAACCCGATCTGGTAGACGTCATCGCGCTTCTGCCACCGGCGCACTCGGCCCCACGCGATCTCGTTAGGCGCGTGCATACGGTTGAACGCGTCCGCGGTGACGCCGCGTCTCCCGATCTGGTGCGTGGCGATTCCGAAATCGCCCAACTTGAGGTGCTCGCCCTCGCAGACGAACACGTTGAACGGCGTGAGGTCGCGGTGCAGGGCTTGTCCGCGGTGCAGCGCGTCGAGCACGCTGAGGATCGCCGCGATCTCGCGCCGCACGAAGCGCTCGGACTGCGCGCCGACACGTTCCAGCCACGCGCCGAGATCGCCGTGCTCGGCGTACTCCATGGCGAGGCAGTACCGCATCGCATCGTTCGCAAACTCGGCGAACCGGTCGACGATGCGCAGCGCGCGCTCTTGCGTGGCGAGGAGCTCGGCGAAGTAC
>DATJET010000009.1:0-8014 GCA_035496295.1 Gemmatimonadaceae bacterium | reverse complement strand
TTCTGGAGACGCTCGAGATTGCGGCCGAACAGGTAGCCGAGTAGCCCGAATGCAGTCGCCCACACGATGCCACCCGTCGCGTTGTACATCGTGAAGCGGCCATACGGCATGCAGCCCATGCCGGCGAACAGCGCGGCCCAGGTGCGCAGCAGCGCAATGAACCGGCCGAAGAAAACCGTCTTGGCGCCGTGACGCTCGAAGAAACGCTTCACCTGCTCGAGCTTCGCGTCATTCATGCGGACGAAGCGGCCGTAGCGCCGCACGAACGCAATACCGCCGCGCCGGCCGATCCAGTAGCCACAGGCGTCGCCGAGGATCGCCGCGGCCGCCGCAACCGCGATGACGAACGCAATGCGCATGTGGCCCCGGGCCGCGAGCGCCGCCGCCGCAACCAATGCCGTCTCGCCCGGCACGGGGACGCCCAAGCTCTCGAGGCCCACCACCAGAAACAGCAGGCCGTAGCCGTACGTCCGCAGGAGCTGGAGGAAACTCTCGTGGAGCATCGGTTAGGCCAAGGTCAGAGGACGCGCCAGAGCGCCGGCGCCAGGTCGAACGAGAAGGTCCACCGCCCGGCCCCGCGGCGCAGACCGCGCGCCACGTCGAACCGCGCCAGATCGAACAACAGCATGAATCCGACCCCGACCGACGGATACCACCCGCGCGCCGACGTCGCGAACGGCGCCCCGTTGGTCACGTATACCGTGTGCACGTACGGCGCAACCGTCGCGGTGGGGGACGCACGACCGAACGCGCCCAACGAAATCGGCGGAAACGGCACCGGCACGCGCCACTCGGCGTGCGCCGTCGCGCCGAAGCGGGCCGCGAACTGGTGATAGTCGTATCCCGGTCCACTGATCGGGCCGCCGAGAAACACGTACTCCTGCGCCGGGACCTCGGACGAGCCGCGCACACCGGCCACGGTCGCGTCCAGCACCAACGCGTCGGCGCCCAGCTTCCGTTGGGCGTGCGCCTGCACGAACGCCCGCTCGAAGCTCGAACGGCCCGCCGCCAGGGACGTGTCGCGCCCAGTGAACGATCCACCGCGCAGCTGTGCGTGGACAGTCACGTCGCCTAACGCTGCGGATGGCAGCGAGCGGCGCGCATCCACCGCCAGCCGCTCCTCGCGGATCGACCACGCCGGCACTGTCGCGCCGTACGTGCCGTGCCAGGGAGCCGCGTGCACCGCGAGCCGATTCTGTTCTTCGTGTGCCGCCGTCGCCGACCAGTCCAAGCCGGCCCATCGGCCCAACGCGAGGTCCACGCCCAGTCCACGCACATCGTACGGATCGGTGCGGTCGGAGCCGAACTCCTGCGCCGCGATGCTGTTCACGAGCGGCGACACTTCGGGCACGTCGCCCGCGTCGCGATAATCGCGCATCGCGAACAGCGCGATCGACCGGCCGCTCGACCACTCGTAGCCGACCGACCCTCGGCCCTTGGCCTGGTGGTCGTCGAAACCCCACCGGCCCGTGGCCGTCGCGCCGAATCCGCCGCCGAACCGAGCCGACGCGCCGCCGCCTAACGCAAGGCCTTCGACGCGGTCGACGCGTGCGACGTCGGACACGCGGCGCGCCGCGGGCTGGACGCCGGCCGCCCGCGAGAGGGCCTCGGTGCGCACGAGCTCGCGCGCCTCATCCTGCACCCGGCGCACGTCCGCCTCCGTCGGCGCCCGCACATCCGCGGGCAGCGAATCCAGAATGCGGCCGGTCCAATGATATGATGATCTGATGGCGGCCGGCGCCTCGACGATCTCCGGGCCGACAAACAGCGCCGGCGCAAGGCGCGAGTTGACCTCGTAACAGCAGATGTCCCACCGGCCGCGGATGATGCCGCGCGCCGGAAACTGCATCCACGTGCCGGTACGCCGGATCTCGATGTCCTGGCGGTACGGCAGCCAGTAGCGGTCGTCCACGAGCGCGTTCTCGAGCACGATCGAGATGTCCTCGAGCTCTTTGTCGAGGTAGGCGGCGTGCGTGAACGCGAACGCCATGCGCACCACCTGCGCGCTCGCCGTGTCGATGTAGATCGCGCCGACGATGCGCGCCGCGCTCTCGTCGCGCGGGCGTACCGCGACCTCGTACACGAAACGGTTCTGTCCGGCGAGACGAATGGCGAGCGAATCGCGAATGGCGAAGTCGTAGAGGTGCAGGCCGTCCGCCGACAACGGGTGCGGCACGTCGCGCACCTCGTCGCCTTCCCCCAAGCGAATGAAGTTCGGGAAATTATTCTGGACGATGCCCATGTGGTCCTGGTGATACCGGATGTCCGTCGGCAACAGCAGCGTGTCACGACGGCCTTCGATGACCTGCTTGCTGAGGTTGGGCGCGCGCCAGTAGACTTGGAGCGCCAACTCGTCCGACTTCACGACGGACGGCGGATCGGGAAAGCCCTGACCGAGTTGGACCAAAAACGTGAGATAGCCGTGCGCGGTGGCGCGATAGTCCACCAGCGTGCTGTCGGCGAGTTGGTCGGCGCGTCCCTTCGTGGCGCGCTCGACCAGCCCCATCGTGCGCGGGTCATCCCATGCCTGCGCGCCGGCGGGTTGGACGGCGGTCGTGAGACCCACCAGGACACACAGCGCGGCGGCGTGCGCCGCGGAGAACCGAAGCATGATCGAGAAATGTCGCGGGCGCAGGATCAGGCGGCAAGCGACGCGATGATGACGCCCGACCGTTTCGTCGCGCTCGCCGAGCACGGCGGACTCGTGCCGGTATGGCGCGACTGTCTGCTGGACGCCGACACGCCCGTGTCCGCGTTCGCGAAGTTGCGGCGCGGGCCGTTCGCGTTCTTGCTCGAATCGGCGCCGGCCGGCAGCGAGACCTGGGCGCGGTACACGTTCCTCGGCACGGAGCCGCGAGGGGCATGGCGGCTCAAGGACGGCGTCGTGGACGAGTGGGCCCCGGACCGAGGCTGGTTCGGCGCGCGGCGGCCGGCCGACCCGCTCGCCGACCTGCGCACGCGCCTAACGGAATTCGAGCCGGCGCCGGTTCCCGAGCTCGGCGCGTTCTGGAGCGGCGCCGTGGGCTTCTTCGGCTACGACGTGGTCCGGCTGCTCGAGCGTCTGCCTAACGCCCCACCGCGCACCGTGGACGTGCCGGATGCGGTGTTCGTGTTCACACGGGCGTTGGTCATCATCGACAACCTGCGGGCGCAGGCGCGCGTGGTGGTCGCCGTTCCGGTCGCACCGGACCTCGACGAGACGGCGCGGCGTCGGCTCTACGAGGAGGCGGACCGCGAGATCAATGTCCTGGTCGCGCGGCTGCAGGGCCCGGGCGTCCTGCCACCGCTGGCGCTGGACGCCTGCGCGCCGCCCGCGCAGGGCGTGTCCGCGTATTCGCGCGAGCGATTCGAGCGCGACGTCGAGCGGATTCGCGAGTACATCTTCGCCGGCGATTGCTTTCAGGCGGAGTTGGCGCGGCGCATCGCGGTGCCGTTGGACTTCGAGCCGCTCTCGTTGTATCGCGCGCTCCGAGCGCTCAACCCGTCGCCGTACATGTACCATCTGGTGCTGGACGGCATGGAGCTGGTCGGCAGCTCGCCCGAGCTCCTCGTCCGCGTGGCCGACGGCACGGTCACCGTTAGGCCGATCGCGGGCACGCGGCCCCGCGGCGCCACGCCCGAAGATGATGCACGGCTGAGCGCCGAGCTCCTCGCCGACGAGAAAGAACGCGCCGAGCACGTCATGCTGGTCGACCTGGGCCGCAACGACGTGGGGCGCATCGCCGCCTACGGCTCGGTGCGCGTGACCGACCTCATGATCATCGAGCGGTACAGTCACGTGCTCCACATCGTGAGCCAGATCGAGGGCGCCTTACGCGGCGACGCATCGGCGCTCGACGTGTTCCGCGCGACGTTCCCGGCCGGCACGTTGACGGGCGCGCCCAAGGTGCGTGCCATGGAGATCATCGACGAGCTCGAGCCCGAGCGCCGCGGTCCGTACGGCGGCGCGGTGGGCTACATCGCGGCCGGCGACCGACGCATGGACCTCGCGATTACGATCCGCACGTGCGTCATCGCCGGGGGCGTGGCGAGCGTGCAAGCGGCGGCGGGGATCGTCGCGGACTCGGTGCCGGCGCGGGAGTGGGAAGAAACGGAGAACAAGGTGCGCGCGCTACTGACCGCGATCGGGCGGGTCCGCGCAGCCGCGCGAGGCCTTGACACCGTGCCAGGGTATAGACAGTCTATATAAAGGGTATAGAGCGTCTATATATCGGCATATCGGCCGGTGGAGCGGGATCGTGGCCACATCTCCCCCGACGTCACGCCTCGAGCTGCTCCAGGGCACGCTCGACCTGATCATCCTGCAGACCCTGCGCTGGGGCCCGCTCCACGGGTACGGCATCTCGCAGATGATCCGCGCGGCATCGCACCACGCCCTCCGGGTCGATGCCGGCTCGCTGTATCCGGCCCTCCACCGCCTCGAGCGCCAGCGGGCCATCCGCGCCGCGTGGCAGACGTCCGATCGCAATCAGCGCGTCCGCATTTACCGCCTGACGGCCAAAGGGCGGCGCCAGCTGGCAGCAGAGCGATCCCGTTGGGACCGCCTAACGGAAGCGATTGCCGGAGTCCTCACGCGCCCGGCGGAGAGTGACGCATGAGGACCTGGCGCCCGTTCCGCCGTCCGGGCCGCGACGCGCAACTCGCCGACGAGCTCCGCTCGCACCTCGCGATGGACGAAGCCGACCGGATCGCGCGCGGCGAGTCGCCGCGCCAGGCGGCGGCCAACGCCCGCCGCGATTTTGGCAACGTCGGCCTCGTGCAAGAACTCACGCGTGACATGTGGGCCGGCATATGGTTCGACCGACTGTGGCAAGACACGCGCATTGGCCTGCGCGCGCTCTGGCGCGCGCCGTCATTCTCCATCATCGCCGTGCTTTGCCTGGCCGTCGGCATCGGCGCGAATGCCGCGGTGTTCAGTTGGCTGGAAGGCATACTCTTCCGCCCCTATCCCGGCGTCGCGTCGCAGGACCGGCTCGTCGCCATTGCGGGGACCGTGAAAGGGACGCCCGGCTACGCGTCCGTCTCGTGGCCGGACTTTCAGGACCTTGGTCGCATGTCGACCGGTTTTTCGGCGTTCGTCGCCGACAAGATTACCGGCGCCACCATCACGGGACGGGATCGCGCCGACCGCGTCGTCGGCGAGCTCGTCTCGGCCAACTATTTCTCTGCGTTAGGCATACCGCTCGCGCGCGGACGCGGCTTTCTCCCCGGCGAAGACGTCGGTAACGGCACGCATCCGGTGGTGGTCATCGGCTATGCGATGTGGCGGGATCGATTCGCGCTCGATCCCGGAATTGTCGGCAAGACCGTCGATTTCAATGGCGTACCGCTCGTCGTCGTCGGTGTGGCGTCACGTAACTTCGCGGGTACCTTCGTCGGCTACGCGATGCAGTTCTGGGTTCCGGCATCGATGCAGGCGGCGTTCAGCGGCAGCTACGAGCTGGAGAACCGCGGCGCGCCGTGGATCGAAGGCTATGCCGTGCTCGCGCCGGGCGTCTCGCGCGACGAGGCACAAGCATCGCTCACGGTCGCCGCGAGGCGCCTGGCGGTGACCTTCCCGGATGTCGAGCGCGGTCGCGGGATCCGCGTGCTGCCGCTGTGGGAGACGCCGTTCAACGCGGCGCGCGAGCTCGCACCAATGCTGCGCGTCGCAGTCGTCGTCGTGGTGTTCGTGCTGCTCGTCGCGTGCGCAAACGTGGCGAACCTCCTGCTCGTCAGATCATTTGCGCGACGCCACGAGATGACCGTGCGTCTCGCCATCGGCGCCGGACGCGCTCGGCTTCTCCGGCAGTTGGTCACCGAAGCGTTGATCCTCGGCGGCATCGCAACGGTGCTCGGCCTTGCCATGGCCTACGGGTGCCGGCACTCCCTCTCGCTGTTCTTTGCTCCCCGCAGCAGCGCGTCCATCACCCTCAACAGCAGCTTCGACTGGCGGGTCCTCGCGCTCAGCACCAGCGTCGGACTCGCCTCCGTGTTGCTGTTTGCGTTAGTCCCGGCGCTTCGCGCCAGCGACATCGACCTGAGCAGCGCGCTCAAGTCCGTGGCGCCCAGTCTGTCGGGCGGGCGACGCAGTACGCGCTTGCGCGCCAGTATGGTGATGCTCCAGGTCGCGATGAGTTTCGTGCTGCTCGTCGGCGGCGGGCTCCTATTCGCCAGCCTGCAGCACATGCGGCACATCGACCCGGGCTTCGACGCAGATCGGACCTACACTACGTACGTCAACCTGCTTGCGGCGCGATATGACAGTGCGCGGTCCCGCATCTACGCCGACCGGCTCGTGACTAGTCTGGCCGGTGTTGCCGGAGTACGAGCCGTCGCACTCTCGACGAGCAGGCCGCTCGACCCGGGTGCACCGTACGGGTCCGTGCCCATCGCAGTGGATGGCTACCAGAATGCGCCGGACGAAACACCCACCGCCAGGTCCACGAGCGTCACCCCCGCGTATTTTGCGGCGTTAGGCATCTCGATCGTCCGGGGCCGCGACTTCCGGCTCACCGACACCGACACGACGCTGCCGGTCTCGATCGTGAGCGAAACCATGGCGGCGACGTATTGGCCCGGCGCCGATCCCGTCGGCAAGCGCTTGCGCTCCGGCACACGCTGGACGCAGGTGGTTGGCGTTGTGCGAGACGTGCGGTTCGAATCCCTCCTCGAGCCTCCTGCCCCGCTGTTCTACGTGCCGCTTCGCCAGAGCTTCACACCGATGTTCAGCGTGTTCATCAGTTCGTCGAGGCCGTCGGCGGAGGTTGGCCCTGGCGTCCGGCGTGCGATCCACTCGCTCGACCCAAGTCTGGCCGCGTACAACGTCTTGCCCATGCGAGACGTCATGCAACGGTCGACGTCGCCACAGCGCATCGCGGTCACGCTCATCGGCATCTGCGGGGCGCTGGCCGTCCTGCTCGCCGCGGTCGGCGTCTACGGCGTGATGTCGTACGTGGTCTCGCAGAGCACCCGCGAGTTGGGCCTGCGCATGGCGCTCGGCGCCGCACCGGCCGGTGTGCTGCGGCTCGTCATCGGCCGCGGGATGATCGTGACCATGGCCGGCATCGCGGCAGGCGTCGCTACAGCGTTAGGCACCACGCGGCTGTTGGGCGACCTGCTCTACGCGGTAAGCCCGCGTGACCCGGTCACATTTCTCGTCGCGCTCGCCGTGATGGTGGGAACGACCGCGGCCGCCTGCCTCGTGCCGGGCGTGCACGCCGCGCGAACGGACATCGTCAAGGCGCTCCGCGTGTAACATCTCGCCAGTCACGCCTGACGGGTCACCCGCTGGCGTTCGGGCTGCTGTTCCACGACTCCAGCTCGATCTTCCACGCGCCATCCATCTGCCGCTTGAGGACTAACGTGATCTTCCCTTCGCTCTCGAACGGCTGCTGCGGCGGTGGGAACTCGATCCGCTGCTTGTTGATCCCCCACTCGTACGCCCAATCGCCCTGAATCGTGATCTGCTTCCAGTCGATGGTGCACGAGACCATCTTCGCGCCCTTGAGCCCGGGCGTTAGGCCGTTGAGCCAGGCGGCGATCACCGCCTTCCCCACCATGGGCTGGAGACCTTGAATCAGGTCCACGCCGTCCTCGGCCCACAATTCGGCTGACGCAGCGTGGTCCATCTCTTGGCAGGCCTTCACTTCTTTCGCGTTGAGCTCGTCCACCGCGCGACGCACCGTGGAGTCCGAACCCGAGGAACCGGCGCCCGGCGGCGTCTGCGCGCCTATCGCTCCGGCTGCGCCAAGTGTCGCAAGCGCCGCACAGGCCGCCGTGCCACGCCACCTGCCTAACGAACGAGCCATGCGGCCTCCAGGGATTGTTTCCGTTAGGCTTTCGCCACCGACACCACCTTGTCCCACACCCAGGCGCCGCCCGAGAGATTCTGCTGGTGCGCCTTCACGACGCCGTCGCTGCCGCCGCCCTTCGCGAACTGCAGGAACTTGCCCACCATCGCGTCGGTCGCACCGAACGAAAATCCGGTCTCGCCGAGATACTTGGCGCCCCACACCTTGAGCCCGTCCAGGTG
>DATJET010000008.1:0-12749 GCA_035496295.1 Gemmatimonadaceae bacterium | reverse complement strand
CGTGCATCGTCCGCGCAGGTCGCGTTTGATGGTGAAGCACACGGCTGCATTCACGGTCGACACGGAGGGCGTCATGGCGGGGAAGAAGCGCGGGGCGACGCGGAAGGCGACTCGAAAGCGGAAGACCACGACGGCCAAGCGTCGCACTTCCACGGCGAAGTCCAAGCGCAAAACGCCGGCGCAGAAATCGCGCGTACCGGCCCAGGCGAAGCGCAAAACACCGCCGGCGTCCAAGCGCAGCGCTGCGCCAAAGACCGCGCGCCGCGCACCGGCTGCGCGGACAGCGCCCAAGCGCATCATCGCCGTGGTGGGTGCCACGGGGTCGCAGGGCGGCGGCCTCGTGCGCGCCATTTTGCGAGACTCGGAGGGCGGATTCGCGGTTCGCGCGATCACGCGCAATCCGGAGTCGCCCGCCGCTCGTGCCCTAACTAAGTTAGGCGCCGAGGTGGTGGCCGCCAACGTCGAGGACCGGTCGAGCCTCGAGCGCGCGTTCGCCGGCGCGTACGGCGCCTACTGCGTCACGTTCTTCTGGGCGCACATGTCGCCCGAGCGGGAGAAGGCCGAGGCCAGCGCGATGGCGCAAGCGGCCAAACGCGCCGGCATCCAGCACGCGATCTGGTCGACGCTCGAAGACACGCGGCAGTTCGTTCCGTTAGGAGACACGCGCATTCCGACGCTCATGGGCCATTACAAGGTCCCGCATTTCGATGCCAAAGCCGAAGCCGACGCCTATTTCGCGACACTCGGCGTTCCGGTCACGTACCTCGTCACCTCGTTCTACTGGGACAACTTCATCCACTTCGGCATGGGGCTCAAACCCGGCGCCGACGGCGTGCTGGAGCTGAGGCTCCCCATGGGGACGGCGAAGCTGGCGGGCATCGCCGCGGAAGACATCGGGAAGTGCGCGTATGGGATCTTCAAGCGCGGCGCGTCGTACATCGGCCGGCGGGTGGGCATCGCCGGCGGACACCTGAGCGGGGCGCAGATGGCCGCGTCGCTGGGTCAAGCGTTAGGCAGGCCGGTGCGGTACGTGGCCGTGCCGCCCGACGTCTACCGCAACCTGGGCTTCCCCGCCGCCGACGAGCTGGGCAACATGTTCCAGATCGACGCCGAGTTCCAGGACCGGTTCATGGCGGCGCGCGACCTGCGCGAGGCCAAGGCCCTCGACCCGGCGCTGCAGACCTTCGACGCCTGGGCGCGCGCGCACAAGAGCGAGATCCCGACGTCCTAACGGAACGTCTCCGCCGCGGGCGCCGGCGTGGCCGGCGCCGCGGCATCGGCGCGCGCGCGGCGCGCGCGGAACCAGCCGTACACCGGCACGCCTAACAGGAGAAAGACGAGGGCGACCATGGCCTGTGTCGGCGCCGTGATCACGGCGTTGCCGATCATCCACACGGTGGCGACCACGTAGACCAGCGGCACCAGCGGATAGCCGGTCACGCGGTACGGCCGCGGACGTTCCGGCTGCGTGGCACGCAGCCGGAACACGGCGGTCACCGTGAGCGCGAAGAAGATCATGAACGCGAACACCGCCAGATCGCTCAGCTGGTCATAGGTACCCGACGTCGCGAGCATCGACGCCCACACGGCGAATGCGACGATCGCCCAACCCGGCACGTGCGACCGGCGGGTGACGCGTCCGAATACGGGGAAAAACTGCCGCGTACGCGCCATCGCGAACAGCACACGCGAATTGGAGAGCAGTCCGCCGTTGAGCGTACCGAGCGTTGCGATGATGAATACGAGCGCGGCCAGCTTCGTGGCTTCCGTCGGGAGAAAGCTCCCCACCGCCAGCGCCGCCACTGCGGGCGCGCCGCGGTGCAGCGTCGAGTTCGCGGAGGCGATGGTGCCGGCGGGCAGCGCGTAGAAGTAGGCGGCGTTGAGGCCTAAGTACAGCGCGATGACGATGAACGTTCCGCCGATCAGTGCGCGCGGCACGTTGCGCCCGGGATTCCGGATCTCGCCGGCCGCCATCGGCAGGTACGACCACCCGCTGTAGGCCCACACGGCGCCGACCAACGCCGCGCCGAACGCCGACACGGTGACCGCGCCGCCGGGTGCCGGTTGAACGAAGTGCGTCCAGGAGCCGCCGCGCGCGGCGGCGAGCGCGCCGGCCACGATGCCTAACACAGCCAGCACCTTGATGGTGGCCAGGACCACCTGCACGCGTCCGCCCGCCCGTGCGCCGGCGCAGTTGATCGCCGCCAGCGCGACTATCGGCGCGATGGCCACCGCCTGCGGCGCGCCGAACGACCAGTGGACCGGCACGCCCCCGATGGTGCGCGCGACGTGCAGCCACGAGCCGCCTAACGGAACGAGCGGCGACAGGAACGTCGCGAACGAGACGCCGAGCGCCGCCATCGAGCCGCTGCCCGCGGTGAATCGCACCCACCCGTAGAGGAACGCCACCGCGTCGCCGAACGCGGCGCGCAGGAACACGTACTCGCCGCCCGCCTCGGGCATCATCGCGCCCAGCTCCGCGTACGACAGCGCGCCGAACAGCGTCAGCACCCCTGCCGCCAGCCACGCCGCCAGCACCGCCCACGGGCTGCCTAACTGCTGCGTCATCACCGCGGCCTTGAACAACACCCCGGTGCCGACGATCGTTCCCACCACCAACGAAATAGAATCGAGCAGCGACAACCGCCGCACGAGTCGCCCGCCGCCCGGTTCCACGCCGCCCCGCGCGTCGGCAGCCGGCGCCGTCATGGCCCGTGCACGACCTCCGCGCGAATGAGATGGTCCAACCGCGGATAGTTGCGATCGAGATACGCGTTTCCGCCCTCGAACACCGGGCCCTGCTTCCCGCCCCGCATTCCGCCACCGGCCGTTTCGCCGTACTCGGCGTTCAACCGATCCACCACGTCCATACCGCGCACCACCGTGCCGAGCGGCGAGAAGCCTTGTGCGTCGAGCTGTGGATTGTCACGGAGATTGATGTAAAGCTGCGTGGTGCGCGTGCCCGGGCCGGTCATCGCGAAGGCGACGGTACCGCGGGTATTCGTGTGGCGCACGCTGTCATCCGAAATGCGTTGATCGCGCCAACGTTGTGCGACGGCTGGGTCGCCCGCGATGCCCCACTGCACGATGTAGCCGGCGCGGACACGCGACAACCGCGAATCGTCGTAGTACCCGGCTCGCACGAGCTGATAGAGCCGGTCGACGCCTCTCGGTGCCCAGCCGCGATGCGCCTCGATCACGAAATCTCCCTTCGTCGTTTCGATGCGGACGAAGAACCGACTCGGCGCTCGCGTCGTCCAGAACGCGCTCGTTGGGTCGGAGAGGACGGATCGGGCGGGAGCGGTTCCGTTAGGCGGTACGGCCGCCGAACCGTGGCATCCTGGCACCACGATACACGCTGCGGTCAACGCCGCCACGCACCCCGTCAATGCAAGACTGCGCACGACACATGATGCGAATGGACGCGTCCGCTGTCCAGCTGCGCGCCCAATACGCCCACGTGAAAACGGACATGACCGGACACTATGGACACGACCGGACAATTCTGCTGGAGGGCAGACCTCATCGCACGCGGTCCGAGGCTCGTCTTTTTGTTTACAATTAACCGGCACGATTGGCCAGTCTATTGAGACGGGACCACACGCCGCCGCCGAATGGCCCGGTCGTGTCCGGTGTGTCCGGTCGTGTCCGTTGCTCCATCAGCGTAGAGGCCAGCTCCCGCGCGTTAGGCAAGGACCAACCCCTCGCGACGAGGGAATCTTCCTTGTCCCTCGTGTTACCGTTTGAGCCTTTGTCGTGCAAACTGACCCGCCACCCCACCGTCAGCGCGCTTGCTTCGCCGCGCGCGCACCGGCATCATCGGCCAACGCACCGATTGCCACGGAGGTGGATGGTGCCTGGTCGTCTCGCGGTTGTCGCCGCTGCGTTTCTCGTGGGCTCGCTCACGTTTGCGTCACACTCGAGCGCGCGTGCGCGAGTGCCCGCGCTCCCGGGCAACGGTCTCGCGCGCACGCCGCCGATGGGCTGGAACAGCTGGAATCACTTTGCGTGCAACGTCAACGAACAGACGATTCGTGAGACGGCGGATGCGATGGTGGCGACCGGCATGCGCGATGCCGGCTATCGGTACGTCGTCATCGACGACTGCTGGCAAGTGGCGCGCGATGCGAACGGCGTGCTGGTCGCCGACCCGCAGCGATTCCCGCACGGGATCAAGGCGCTTGCCGATTACATCCACTCGAAGGGATTGCTCTTCGGCATCTACACCGATGCGGGCACCAACACCTGCCAAGGGCGCCCCGGCACGCTCGGCCACGAGGACCAGGATGCGCGCACGTTCGCGGCCTGGGGTGTCGACTACGTGAAAGAGGATTGGTGCCACGCGCAGAACCTGGATGCACCAACGCAGTACGCAAAGTTCCGCGACGCACTCGCGCGCACCGGGCGTCCCATCGTGCTGAGCATCTGCGAGTGGGGATCGAACCAACCGTGGGAATGGGCGCCGCGCGTCGGCAATTTGTGGCGGACGACCGATGACATCGAGGACACGTGGTCGTCGATGCTCGACAACCTCGACCAATCGGCGCAGCACGCGACGGCCGCCGGTCCGGGGACGTGGAACGATCCCGACATGCTCGAGGTGGGCAACGGCGGGATGACCGACGAAGAGTATCGCGCGCACTTCAGTCTCTGGGCGATCATGGCGGCGCCGCTCATCGCGGGCAACGACCTGCGACAGATGTCCGCCACGACGATCGCAACGCTGACCAACCGCGAGGTGATTGCGGTGGATCAGGATTCGTTAGGCGCGCAAGGGATTCTGGTGTGGGAGCGGCCGCCCGAGCTGCAGGTGTGGGCGAAGCCGCTGCACGACGGCTCGCGGGCGATCGCGCTGCTCAACCGCTCGTCGGCGCCGGCGCGCATCACCGCGTACTTTTCGCGGGCGGGGCTGCGCAGCGACTCGGCGCAGGTGCGCGACCTGTGGTCGCACCAGGACGTCGGGCGATTCGGGCGGCAGTTCGAGACGACGGTGCCGTCGCACGGCGTGGTCCTCGTCCGGGCGACGCCGGTTCGCTAATCGTGCGCCACGCCAAGCCTAACGGGGATTATTGTGCTCGACCCAGGGTTCGACTGAAAAGGGACTCAGGGATAACGAAAAGGATGCAAGCGATGGGGAAGATGGTTTCGTCATCAGCGAGAGCGCGACTTGTGCGCTCCTAGCTGAATTCCCTCTTCGTTAGCCACTTTTCGGCGCGCCGCGCGGATCTCATGCGCGCCGTCGCTTGCCGAGTTGTTGTTTTTCAAACCAATAACAAAGGGCTCGGCATGTTCAAGAAGGCCGCATGCCAGCACGCCGATCAATATTCGCTGCTTTGTTGTATCAAGGGCGAAGATGCCAGCGACGAGCGCGCACGTCGCGCCTTCCCTGATGTCGAAGCAATCCTCCCCATCTCTTGCATCCTTTTCGTTATCCTTTGGGTCCTTTCAGAGGTGCCGGTCGGCCGCGCATGCGTGTCCTGTCCGCCGTGTCCGCGTCTTCATGCGCGTAGATGCGAAGTCTTCGTCAGTCGACCTCGGCCTAACGGCTAGAGTCCGCTCGCCACGCCGCGCTCGGTGAGGTTCCAGAGCTGCGACTGCGTAGAGACGCGTTCGAGCATCGTGAGCGCGCGCTGCAGCGGCGCGTCGCTCGGCGCCGCGCGACGGAACGCGCTCGAGTCGCCGAACGCGATAGTCGCGATCTGCTGCTCGAGCAGGCGGTTGACCCAGGGCTGCGCCGCGTCGAAGGTCGCACGGTCGACATCCACGCCCGATGCGCGCAGTTGGTCGAAGAACGCCTCGCGCCACGCCGCCTGCACGACGAAATCGCCGTGCACGCTGGGACGCAGTCCGCGCGCGACGTCGAACAACGCGGTGCGCGTTTGCGCTGCCTTGGGCGCGAACTCGCGCGCGAGATGCTGCTCGGCGCTCGACAGCGTGTCCGACGCCACTTTCACATCGGGCGTGATGCCGCCGCCACCGAACACCGTTCGACCGCCGTCGCTCTTGAACCGTGGGCGAAGCGCGGGAGGTGCCGTTTCGGAGAGCAACGTGATCGACGTATCCGGCGCGCCATCGAACGTGTGCGCGCGCTGGATGCTGCGCCCGCTCGGCGTGTACCATCGGCCGGTCGTGAGCTTGAGCGCGTAGCCGCCCCGCAGGTTGAACAACGACTGCACCACGC
Source organism: Gemmatimonadaceae bacterium (assembly GCA_035496295.1). GTDB lineage: Bacteria > Gemmatimonadota > Gemmatimonadetes > Gemmatimonadales > Gemmatimonadaceae > JADGGM01. Next base: position 6,568 of record DATJET010000008.1, on the reverse strand, counting down.
CCTTGCCGAACGACGTCTCGCCGACGATCACGGCACGATCGTGATCTTGCAGCGCGCCGGCCACAATCTCGGATGCCGATGCAGTGTAGTGATCGACGAGCAGCACCACCGGCTCCGAGCGCACGAGAGGCGGAATGCGTGCCCGGTACGTCTGTGCCGGCTCGCCGCGCTGGCGCAGCTCGGCGATTTCCTGACCCGCGTGGAGGAACAGGTTGCTCACCGCCAGTGCCTGCGCGACGTCGCCACCCGGATTGCCGCGCAGGTCGATCACGAACGACCGTGCGCCATGCTGCTTGAGCCCGGCGACCGCGCTCGCCATTTCGCTGTCCGCGGTTTCGTTGAAGCGTTGCAGCGGGATGTAACCGGTGTGATCGCCGATCACCATCGAGAACGGCACCGCCTGCGGACGCACGATGGCGCGCACGAAGTGCGTGCGAATCGGCGTCGTCACGCCGGCGCGGAGGAAGGTGATGTCGACGCCCGAGCCGGGCTCGCCCACGAGGAGCTGCGAGACGCGATCGCGGGGGATGGCGGCGATCGGCGTGCCGTTCACGGCGACGATCTCGTCGCCGGCCATCACGCCGCCTAACGCAGCCGGCGAGTGCTGGAACACGCCGGTGACCGCGATGCCGCCCGGATGCCGCTCGAGCGACATGCCTAACCCGCCGTACGCGTTGCCGATGTCGTTGCGCAGGAAGCCCGCGATGGCGTTGCGCGAGAAGAGGCTCGCGTACGGGTCGCCGATCGCGCTCACCATGCCGCTGGCCGCTTTCACGAAGAGCGAGTCGTCGGAGATCGAATCGACGCCGCGCGTCGCCACGATGTGCCGCACTTCATCGAACAGCCGCGCGCCGCGTTCGTCGTGTTTCGGTTGCCGGCTCGCCGCGATGCCTACGATGACGGCCACGCCTGCGGCCGCCGCGAGTGCGGCGGCCGCATGGACAGTCCGCATCTGTCGGAATCCGGGCATGGCTATCCTCGGCTGGGACCAGAGAGGCCGGAAGAGCGCGCATCGGCGCGCTGGCCGCTTCACCGAATTAGAACGGTGTACCAACCAGGCTGTAGCGTCAATGGCCGCCCGGCTGACCGGGCTGTCAGAATCTCGCCATCGCACCGAGCGTACCCGGCGGTTGTGCGGTTGGAAGTCCTTTCCGCGCTCGGTATGTTGCGCACATGAGTGCCTCACGCGCGCTCGCGACGCCAAGCCGTGAGCAGATGAAGGGCAGCATCGAGCTGCTGGATCGGACGTTCCTCGCGGCGAACTATCTGTCGGCCGCGCAACTCTATCTCAAAGACAACGCGCTGCTGCGCGAGCCGCTCGCGCCGCGACACATCAAGGCGCGATTGCTCGGGCATTGGGGAACCGTACCCGGCATCAATCTGCTCTACGCGCACCTCGGACGGCTGGTGCGCGACCGCGCCCAACGCGTGCTGTTCGTCGTGGGCACCGGCCATGGGGCACCCGGCGTGCTCGCGAATACGTTCCTCGACGGTACGTTAGGCGAACGGTATCCGCAGTATTCGCGCGATGCAGCCGGCGTCAGCGCGATGGTGCGCGAGTTCTCGTGGCCCGGCGGATTCCCCAGCCATCTCACCGCGCTCACGCCGGGCACACTGCACGAAGGCGGTGAGCTCGGCTATTCGCTGGTGCACGCAACGGGCGCGGCCATGGACTATCCCGATCTCCTCGTCGCATGTCTCATCGGCGACGGCGAAGCGGAAACCGGTCCGCTCGCGGGCTCGTGGCACTGGCATCGGTTCCTGAATCCGGCCCGCGACGGCGTCGTGCTGCCCATCCTGCATCTCAACGGCTACAAGTTGTCGGGGCCGTCGTTGTTCGCGCGGGTCAGCAGCGAGGAGCTGGCAGAATACTTTGCCGGGTTAGGCTACGAAGCGCGCGAGGTCGCGGGCGACGAGCGCGCGCTCGTCCACCGCTCGATGTGGGACACGCTCGATTGGGCGCACGATCGGTTAGGCGAGATCGAGGACGCCGTCCGCGAAGGCGGAGTCGGCGATCAGCCGTGGCCGCTCATCGTCTTGCGCACGCCGAAGGGATGGACGGGTCCCAAGAGCCTCGATGGCCAGGCCATCGAGGACACGTTCCATTCGCACCAGATCCCGATCGAGGATCCCCGCACCAACCCCGATCACCTGCGCGCGCTCGAGCGCTGGCTCCGCAGCTACCACCCCGAAGAGCTGTTCGACGCCGAGGGGCACCCGATTCCCGATGTGACGGCGATGTATCCGGCCGGAGACATGCGGTTAGGCGCGTGCCCCATTGCCAACGGCGGCGCGGTGCTCGTGCCGCTCGAGTGCCCGGATCCCACGCCGGTCTCCGTCGACACAGCGTCACCCGGCGAGACGATCATCGAGAACACGCGCATCCTCGGCGGCTACCTGCGCGAGGTGTTCAACGCCAACGAGAACGCGCGAAACTTCCGGCTCTTCTGTCCGGACGAGACATCATCCAACCGATTGCAGAATGTGTTCGAGTCGACCCTGCGCGCGTGGATGCTTCCGCTCGCCCCGACGGATGAGTTCCTGTCGATGACGGGACGTGTGATGGAGATTCTGAGCGAACACTGCTGCGAGGGCTGGCTCGAAGGGTACGTGCTGTCAGGCCGGCACGGGGTCTTCGCGTGCTACGAGGCGTTCCTCACGATCGTCGACTCGATGGTGCAGCAGTTCGCCAAGTGGCAGAAGATGGCGAACGAGGTGAAGTGGCGCGTGCCGACGGCGTCGCTCAATCTCCTCGTCACGAGCCACGTGTGGGAGCAGGATCACAACGGCTACAGCCATCAAGGCCCGTCGTTCATCAACATCCTGCTCACCAAGAAGGCCGCGACCACGCGCGTCTACTTGCCGCCCGACGCGAACACACTGTTGTGCATGGCGCACCATTGTCTCTCGAGCCGCGGTTCCATCAACCTCATCGTTGCGTCGAAGAAGCCGATGCCGCAGTGGTTGGACATGGCGGAGGCGGCCACGCAGTGCGCCGCTGCGGCGACGCACTGGGAATGGGCGGGCAACGATCCGTCTAACGCGGATATCGTGCTCGCCGCGGCCGGCGATGTGCCAACGCGCGAGGCAGTTGCCGCGGCGTGGTATCTGCGGCGGATCGCGCCGGACCTCCGCGTGCGCGTCGTGAACGTGATCGAGCTGTTCGCGCTCGAGTCGGCGGAAGACAACCCGCACGGCATCGACGACGCGCGGTTCCAGGCGCTCTTCGGCGCGGACCTGCCGGTGGTGATGGCCTTCCACGGCTATCCCGATGTGATCCACGAGCTCATCCACCATCGGCCGCACCCGCAACGCTTCCACGTGCGCGGCTACCTGGAAGAGGGCACGACGACGACGCCGTTCGACATGCTGGTGCTCAATCGGATGAGCCGCTTCGACCTCGCGATGGAGGCGCTGCGGCGCGCCGGCCGCTCGGATGGGATTGCCCAACTGGAAGCGAAGCTCGACGAGCACCGCGCGTACATCGTGGCCAACGGCGAGGACATGCCGGAGGTCCAGCAGTGGCGGTGGTCCACGTGACGCGCCGCGGCCCTGCCTAACGGGCCAGCGCGCCGCTCAGGTGAGATGGGGCACGACGACGGCCGTCGTGCATCCCGCGCGCTCGACGATCGACGCCGTCCCTTGCCCGAAGAACAACGGCTGCGCGAGCATCTTGTTCTCCGCGCCTAACACGAGCAAGTCGTAGTAGCCCGCGTGCGACTGCTCGATGATCGTGGTCGCGGGGTCGCCGCTGGCCAGGATGCGCACGCGCGGGTCGACGCCCGCCGAGGCGGCGATCGTCGCCATGTCGCCGCGGATCCGGTTCTCCAGCGTCTCCGCCTCGAACTCCGCCACGGCGTGCGATGCGCGCAGCTCGGGCACCGCGAGCGCGCCGGTCGTCACCCTCGCCTCGTTGATCACGTGCAGCAACGTGACCTGCGCCCCCGCCGACGCCGCGTACAAGAACGCGAACTCGGCCGCCGCGCGCGAGAACACGCTGCCATCCAACGGAACCACCACGCGCTCGAACGTGTCGTGCACCGCGTCCTCGGCGCCCCGCACGATCACGACGGGCACGCGCAACCTGGTCACCACGTCGCCGACCGCCGAGCGGCTCACGAGGTGGCGCGGGGCGGCGCCAATGAACACGAGATCGTAGTCGCGCGCCCCTTCGTCCAGAATGGCGGTGGTTGGCGCAGCCGATCGCACCCGCCGAACGACCAACCGCTTCTGCTGGTCCTTCATGAGCTCGGCGGCGCTCGCGAGATGGGCGTCGAGTCCGTAGCCGGCCAGGGATGACGTACGCGTACCACGGAGCCGCGGCCACCGCTGGTGCGCCCGCTCGGAGTCGACGTACATCGCCGTCAAGGTGCCCTCGTGCGCGCGCACGATCGGCGCCGCGAGCGCAAACGCCGCCATTGCGTTAGGCCCGCCGGCCGTCGGCACCAGGATGCGCACCGCGCCGGTGGGCAGGAGCAGCGTGCGGTCGCCCGGCTCGAGACGCCGGCGCTCCTCGTCGGTCACCGGCACCCGCTTCATCACGAGGCGCAGGAACAACGGCGCCATGAACGACGTGATCACGGCCATGATGACGACGATCGAGTACATCTCCTGCGTCAGCAACCCGAGCGACAACCCGATGAGCGCGACGATCAATCCCATCGCGCCGCGCGCGTTCATCCCGATGCCTAACGCAAGCGACTCCCAGCGACCGAGCGCGCCGAGTCGCCCGCCCACGTAACAGCCGGCGAGTTTGCCCACCACTGCGATGGCCACCACGATCGCCGGCAGCTGCCAACCCGTGAGCGACCAGAGGTCCACCTTGAGCCCCACGAACGCGAAGAACACCGGCGACAACGATGCGAGCACGAACGTCTCGATCGTCTGCAGCGTCCCCGAGCGCACGCGCGGGATCTGCCTCACGAGCAACCCGAACACAAACGCGCCGAACACCGCGTGCACGCCGATCGCTTCCGTCGCCGCCGAGCACAGCAGCGTGAACACGAGGATCAGCGTGAGGTCGGCCCCCACGAGCGGCACGCTGCGGTTCACCCACCCGATCGTGCGCGTGAACAGTGGATACACAAGCCATCGCATCGCGCCCAGAAACACGACCAGGCCGGCCACGGTGAAGGCAATAGCGCCGGCCGAGAAGGAGCCGGCGGTCGCGATGCCCGAGATCGCCGACAAGACCAGCCACCCCATGGTGTCGTCCACCACCCCGGCCGAGAGAATCACGACGCCGAGGTTCCGCTTCATCAGATTCAGATCGATCAGGATCTTCGCGATCACCGGCATCGCCGAGATCCCCATGGCGGTCGCGATGAATGCGGCGAAGATCGCGCGCTGTCCCGACTGCGCGAGGTAGCGGTCCGGGAGCAGCAGGCCTAACGCGAGCCCCATCGCGAACGGGATCGTGATGCCGAACGCCGACGCCATGAACGCCGGCCGCCCCATCCGCCGCATCACGCGCACGTCCGTCTCGATGCCCGTGAGCAACAGGAGGAAAATCATCCCGAGGTTCGAAATCACCTCGAGCAGATGGAATTGCGACGCGCGCTGCGGGAAAATCGAATTGAAGAGGCCAGGCGCGTAGTGGCCGAGAATCGACGGGCCGAGAATGATGCCGGCGAGCAGCTCGCCGATCACCGCCGGTTGTCCGAGCCGCCGCATCACTTCCGCCAGGAGCCGGCAGAGGAAGATGAGGCCGGCGATCTGCAGCAGGAGGATCTGTAAATCGTGCCCGGAGAGCGGGGGCAGCGTCGCAGAACCCATGGGGTCGTCCCTCAGCTACGGCACGTCGGGGGGCGGCGAACGAAAACCCGTCGCGTTCTGCGACGGGCCCGTTGATTCCTCCGAACCTAATGCAACAGACGCACCGCGCCTATTCAGCGGCCTCGGCGCCGTTACGTCTTTCTGCGAAACGACTGACCGGCCGGTAAGTCTCGCTCAACGGGCCGGGAGCTCGATCCGCGTGATGCGTCCGCTGGGACCGACCGCCCATCCGACTCGCGCCGAGCCGAATCCGACGCTCCAGTACGCGGCGGAATCGATCAGCGTCCAGGTGCGCCCGTCGTCCGTGGACGCGGCAGCGCCGCCCGGTCCGACGGCCACCAGCCACGGATCGGTGGACCGCGAATACGCGGCACCGAACACCGGTCCAGGGAAGGGCAGCCGGCCGCCCATCGTCCAGGTGCGGCCGCCGTCCTCGGTGATCGCGACCTCCTCCTGGAACGCGTGCATCCGCCCGATGTGCCCGCCTAACGCAACGATGTGCCGCGCGTCCCGTACGGCCAGGCTCGTGATGCCCTCCGACGTGTCGGCGGGGAGCGGGGTGCGCGTCACGTCCCACGTGGCGCCGCGGTCGCCCGTGCGCAGCACGCGCGCCGACGCCCCGTTGCCCGTGCCGATCCAGGCGTCGCTCGGCGGCAGCGCCATGGCGCACGTCCCGCTCGCCGCGAACGCACCCTCGTTAGGCATCGCCCCGGGCAGCGCGGTGGGCGACACCGGCGACCAGTGCGCACCGTCCCTGGTCGTGATCACGAGGAAGTGCCCGTCCACGGCGTCG
>DATJET010000007.1:0-7399 GCA_035496295.1 Gemmatimonadaceae bacterium | reverse complement strand
ACGAGCACGGCCCGGCACCCGGCGTTGAGGCACCGCTCGCGCACCGCGGGCTCGTCGTGTCCCGTCACCGCCACCGCGACGCGCGGCAGCTGGCCGGTCTCGGCCAGCGCGTCGAGGACGCCTAACCCGTCCTCACGGTCTAACGTAATGTCGAGCAGGATCACGTCGGGCGCGTCGGCGCGCGCGGCGGCCACCGCGTCCGTCACCGACGTCGCCGCACTCACCCGGTGGCCCGTCTCCTCGAGGAGCACGCGCAGCGCGCCGATCACCAGCGCGCTGTCCTCGACGACGAGCACGTGCGGTTTCACGGTCAGGACGGGCCGCGGATGGGGAGCGTGAAGAGGAAACGGCTCCCCTCGCCTAACTTGCTGTCGATCCAGATGCTCCCGTCGTGCAGCTCGACGAACTTGCGTGCGATCGCGAGGCCAAGGCCGGTGCCGTGGTGCGGCCGCGAGGGCGACGCATCCACCTGCGCGAACTCGCGGAACACCAGCTCGTGGTGCTCGGGCGCGATGCCGATGCCCGTGTCGCCCACCTCGATCTCGACCGACGCGCCGCGCGTGGTCTTGGGTCCCGCGCGCGCCGCGATCCACACGCGGCCGCCCGGTGGCGTGAAGTCGATCGCGTTGCCGAGGAGATTGTTGAGAATGTGCGCGACTTTGTCGCGGTCGGCGTGCAGGGCAGGGAGTCCGGGCTCGATGTCCACCGTGAGCGCGTGGCCTTTTTTCGCCACGAGCGGCTCGCTCCACGCGCACACCTGCTCGATCACCCCCTCCACTGAAAACTCCGACCCCGACAGCGTGAGCTGATTCGCGTCGCCGCGTGCGTACGTGAGGATCTCGTCCACCATCTCGAGCAGCTTGCGGCTGCCGGTAATGATGCCGGCCACGCTTTCCGCCTGCTTCTCGCCTAACGCGCCGAGGATGCCATCGCGGAGCATTTCGGCGTGGGTGACCACCGCCGTGAGCGGCGTGCGCAGGTCGTGCGAGATGTTGGCGAGAAACTGGGTTTTGAGCGCGTCCTGATTGCGGAGCTCGGCGATGGTGCGAGCCAGCCGGGTGTTTTGCTCTCGCAGGCTCTCGAGTTGTCGCTCGAGGGACGAGGCATCCGTGTACGCGCGCGGCATACCGTAAGTCTACGTAGCCGTCTCAACGCCCGCCAATGGACGGAAAACAGCCGCTCCCGCACGGTGATCTACATCACCCTATACGGGCGTCATTCGTCCGGCGGATCGACTTGACCGGAGACGATTAAATTCCCCATACGCTGTGTGACGGCACTGCTCGGTTGGGGCATGTGGATTGCCCATTTCTTGGAGCTGCATGGACCGGCGCCGCGTACGAATCGTCTCATCTGCAGAGCGACGCATCGCCCACGTTTCCGGAGGCAGGTCATGACTCGATCCATTCGTATTCTCGCTCCTCTCGCGTTCGCGGCTGCGGTGGCCCTGAGCGCCGGAGCCTGCAACAAGGACAAGAGCAACGCAGGAGCGCTCGCGCAGGACTCGACGCTCAACCGCGACTTGGCACTCGCGAACAAGGACAGCGCCTCGCAGCCGCAGTTGAAGGACGTCCCCGCGCCGGACTCGACGTCTGCTGCGGCGCCGAGCGCGTCGTCGAAGGCGCCCGAGCGCACGCGTGCGCGTCACCGCACGCCGTCATCGTCGGCGCCGTCTTCGTCGGCTGCGGAGAGCACCACGACGGCGTCCGGCAACAGCGTCGCCACGACGCCGGCCGGCAGCGCCATTGCGTTAGGCACGATTCCGGCCGGCACCACGATCAACATGACGTCCAACGACAAGGTGTGCACCAACACCAACAAGCCGGGCGACAAATTCAGCGCTTCGGTGACCGACGCCGTCGTCGGATCCAACGGCGCCACGATCCCCGCGGGCTCGACGGTGCTGATGCAGGTGGCCGACCTGCAGCGCAGCGGCAACACGACCAAGTCGATTCAGATGACGTTCAGCGTGCTCAGTGTCTCGGTGGGGAGCACCACGTATCCGTTGAGCGCGCAGATCGACCACGTCGACGTCAATAAAGTGCGCAACGCGAGCGTCGGCAGCGACGCCGCCAAGGTAGCCGGCGGCGCCGTGATCGGCGCGATCATCGGCCAGGTGATCGGCCACAACACGAAGGGCACGGTGATCGGCGCCGCGACGGGCGCCGCTGCGGGCACCGCGGTCGCCATGGGCACGGCGGCGTACGAGGGCTGTGTGCCGACGGGTGGGAAGATCACGATTCACTTGACCGACCCGGCGCAGGTCGCAGCGGCGCACTAGCGTTAGGCGTGGAAGCACGCACTTCGACAAAGGCTTGAAGGGATAACGAAAGTGAAACAAGGGATAACGAAAGTGATCGTTCTGCGCGGAGGGCAGTGCGTTGCTGAACGGATGGGGGGAGGTGTTTTGTTGTCAACAAACACCAGACCTCACCAACCACTGGCGACCGTACTCCCCTCCGCGTCGACCGATCACTTTCGTGATCCGTGGTTTCACTTTTGTTATCCTTTTGAGCCTTTGCGTTAGTATCCCACCGCCGCCCCGGACGACCTCGGCTCCGACATCCCCTGCCACGCGTCGCCCACGCGCATCACTGCGTTCGCGTTCGCGAGGCCGCCCACCACGTGCATCCGATAGCCCATCGCGGTGAGCGAATCGACGACGGCCTGCGATAATCCGCCGCGCTCGTACGCGACGCCGTCGGGCCACGCCTGCTCGTGCATCCGCGGCGCCTTCATCGCGTCGGAGAGCGACATGGCGCCATCGATCACGTTCAGGATGATCTGCGTCGTCGCCGTGATGATCGTCGGGCCGCCCGCGGCACCGACCACCAACAATACGTTGCCATTTTTGTCCAGCACGATCGTCGGCGACATCGCGCTCAACATCCGCTTGCCCGGCGCAATCGCGTTCGCCTCGCCTTGTACGAGGCCGAACTGGTTAGGCGTACCGGGCTGCGACGTGAAGTCGTCCATCTCGTTGTTCAGGAACAAGCCCGCGCCCGCGACGTACACCCCCGAGCCGTAGAGCGAGTTGAGCGTCGTCGTCGTTGCGACCGCGTCGCCGTGCGCATCCACCACCGAATAGTGCGTGGTGTGCATGCCTTCACCGCGCGCGGCGGTGAAGGTTGGCGACGGCGTCGCGCGGTCGGGAAAGATCGAATCGCGCATCGCGCGCGCGTATGCCTTGCTCGTCAACCGGTCGATCGGCGCGTGCACGAACGCCGGGTCGCCTAACAACGTATTGCGGTCGATGAAGGCGCGCCGGAACGCCTCGGCCACGTCGTGCGCGTACATCGCGCTGCCGAACGCCGGCAGCGTCGGCCACGTCTCGAGGATGTTGAGCGACTCCATCGTGCTCACGCCGCCGCTCGACGACGGCGGCATCGCGATAATGGTGTCGCCGCGATACGAGCCGATGATCGGGTCGCGCCACTCGGGCACATAGCGGGCCAGATCTTCCTTCGTGATGAGCCCGTGCATGCGCTGCATCTGCGCCGCGATCGTGTCCGCGATCTCGCCCTTGTAGAACACTTCCGGGCCTTTGTCGGCGATCAATCGCAGCGTGCGTGCGAGCGCGGGCTGCACGAGATGTGTGCCGAAGGCGAGCGGCTCTCCGTTAGGATAGAACGTCGGCGCTCCGCCCTGGCCCATGATCAGCGATTTGCCCGCCACCAGCGATTGCGCGAGCGCGCTGTCCACCGTGAAGCCCTCGGAGGCGAGCCGGATCGCCGGCTGCATCACGTCATGCAGCGACATCGTCCCGTAGCGCCGCAGCGCCTCCGCCATCCCGGCCACCGAGCCCGGCACGCCCACGGCTAACGGACCGACCGTGCTCTGGTTGGTCACGTGTCCGCTCGCATCGACGTACATCGTGCGCGTCGCCGCCAACGGCGCCACTTCGCGATAGTCGATCGCCGCCGATCGGCCGTCGGCCATGTGGATGACCATGAACCCGCCGCCGCCGATGTTGCCCGCTGCGGGGAACGTCACCTCGAGTGCGAAGCCGGTCGCCACCGCCGCGTCCACCGCGTCGCCGCCGCGCTTGAGAATCTCGACGCCTGCTTCGCTCGCGAGACGGCTGTTGCTCGCGATCATCGCGTGCTGTGCTTCCGTGGCGTGACCGCCCGCCTCGAATCGCCAGCCACTCGGGAAGTGCGCGGCGCGCGTCGCAACGGGTGCCGCCGACGGAGATGGCGCAGGCGACGGCGCATTCGCAGGCGCAGGATTCGCGTGCGTGCACGACGCGACTATGGCGCCGAGCATCAAGATGATGAGCGACGAACACTTCGCGGAGCGACGCATACGAACCTCTGATATCGAATTGGCTTGCCAGTGCCGCGCGGCACGGGGTAAGTTAGCGGCCGTGACGGCCGCGCGCCGCTCCTTCCTTCTCGTGTCGTCAATGCCACACCTCGATTCGCGTCTCACCGAGCAACGCAACCCACGCACAGTATCGATCGACCTTGCGTCGCCGCTCGAGATCGTGGACCTCATGCAGGCCGAAGACCGCACGGTTCCGGACGCCGTGGCCTCGCAGCGTGAGGCCATTGCGCGCACCATCTCGCTCGTCGAGCACGCATTTCGCGCCGGCGGCCGGCTCTTTTACGTAGGCGCCGGCACGTCGGGCCGCCTGGGTGTGCTCGACGCGAGCGAGTGCCCGCCCACGTTCGGCACGGATCCGCTGATGGTGCAGGGCGTCATCGCCGGCGGACTCGACGCGCTCGTCCGCTCGCAAGAGGGCGCGGAAGATGTCGCGGCAAGCGGCGCGGCGGCAATCGATGTGCGGAAAATCGGGCCGAACGACCTCGTGATCGGTATCGCGGCCTCGGGCACCACGCCTTACGTGCGCGGCGCATTGGAACGCGCTAAGGAACTCGGCGCGCGCCCGGTGATTCTCGCGTGTTCACCGCCGCCCGAAGAGGTCGTCCAACAGGCCGACGTTGCGATTCTCCCGTTCACCGGACCCGAGGTGGTGACGGGGTCGACGCGCCTCAAGGCGGGCACGGCAACCAAGCTCGTGCTCAACACGATCACCACCGGCGCGATGATCCGCATTGGCAAGACGTACGGCAATCTGATGGTCGACCTGCGCGCGATGAGCAAGAAGCTCGTCGACCGCGGCGAGCGGATCATGATCGAAGTGTGCGGCGTGACGCGCGACGACGCGCGCGCGCTCATCACCGCCGCCGGCGGCAGCGTCAAGACCGCCATCGTGATGCAGAAGCTGGGCCTAACGAAAGACGACGCGGAGCGGGCGTTAGGCGAAGCGGGTGGCGTGATCAGACGGCTCGTGCGCGAGTCGCCGCCGCCGGTCGAGTGATCGCGCGCGGCACGCTGATCGACGCGCGCGACGCGGCGATCCTCGTCGGCCTCATGTCGGGCACGTCGGCCGACGGCATCACCGCCGCCGTCGTGCGCTTCGTGCCCGGCGCCAACGACGCGATGGGGGCCGAGCTCCTCGCGCACGTGACGCGGGGATACGACGCCGCGCAGCGCGAGCGGCTCCTCGCCGCGGTAGAGCAGGGAACGCCCGCCGACTACTGCCGGCTCGGCTTCGACGTCGGCGTCTGGCTGGCGGATGCCGCCCGCGCGGCCATCGACGCCGCGCACGTCGACGCGGCGCGCGTCCGCGCCATTGCATCGCACGGCCATACGATCTGGCACCAGGCACCCCACGCCACCTGGCAGTTAGGCGAAGCCGCCGTCATCGCCGAGCGGACGGGAATCGACGTCGTGAGCAATTTTCGCGTGCGCGACGTGGCCGCCGGCGGACAGGGTGCGCCGCTCGTCGCGATCGCCGACCGCATGCTCTTCTCGGCGCCGGACGCGTGGCGCGCGCTGCAGAATCTGGGCAGGATCGGCAACGTGTCGGTCGTGCCGCCGCGCGGCGCGCAGGGCACGGTGCGCGGATTCGATACCGGTCCCGGCTGCGCCGTGATCGACGGCGTCACGCGCGCGCTGGCGCCCGAGCTGCCGTACGACGTGGACGGCAATCTTGCGCGTGCCGGCCAGCCGGTGGATGCGCTCGTGGACGAGTTGTTAGGCGAACCGTTCTTCGAGCTCCCGCCGCCCAAGTCGACCGGCCGCGAGCTGTTCGACCGCGCGTACATTGCGCGATTGATCGACCGGTGCCATGCCGCGGGCGCGTCCACGGCGGACACCGTGGCCACTGCCGTGTCGCTCACCGCGCGCAGCATCGCGCTCGCGCAGCGGCGCTTCATGCGCGAGCCCGTGGCCGACCTCGTGCTCTCGGGCGGCGGCGCGCGCAACCCCGCGCTGGTGGATGCGATTGCCGCGCAAGTCGCGCCGCTCGCCGTCCGCCGGTTCGACGAGTTGTTCTTCTCCGGCGACGCCAAGGAAGCGGTCGCGTTCGCGCTGCTCGGCTGGCTGCACCTGGTGCGCCGGCCCGGCAACGTGGTGTCGGTCACCGGCGCGCGCGGCGAGCGCGTGTTAGGCACGTTGACGCCGGCATGAGCGTCGCCAATCTGCTGGTGCCCGCCATCCGGTGGGATGCGGAGCGCGGATGGGACGCGGAGCGGCCGGCCATCGAGCGCGCCCTTGCGTTAGGCGTGGGCGGATTCATCCTCTTCGGCGGCGAGCAGGACGCCGTGCGCCAGCTCACCAAGGAGCTGCGCCTCCGGTCCACTGTGCCGCTCCTCATCGCCGCCGACATGGATCGCGGCGCGGGACAGCAGTTCGCGGGCGCCACCGGTCTCCCGCCGCTGGCCGCGATCGCATCGCTCAACGACCCCGACCTCGTGCGCCGCGCCGCCCGCCTCACCGCGCGCGAAGCGCGCACGTTAGGCGTGAACTGGGACTTCGCGCCGGTCTGCGACGTCGACCTCGCCCCGGACAACCCCGTGTTGGGCACGCGCACGTTCGGCGGCGACGCGCACCGTGTGGGCGCGCTGGCGGCCGTGTGGATCAAGGCCTGCCAGGGCGAGGGCGTCCTTGCCTGCGCCAAGCACTTCCCGGGACACGGGCGCACGCACGGCGATTCGCACCTCGAGCTGCCCGTCGTCGATGCCCAACGCACGGACCTGATGGAAACCGACCTGCAGCCGTTCCGCGCCGCGATCGACGCGGGTGTGTCCTCGATCATGACCGCGCACGTCGCCTATCCCTCGCTCGACCAAACCGGCGCCCCGGCCACGACCTCGCGCGAAATACTACAGTGGCTGCTGCGCCAGCAGCTGCGCTTCGACGGTCTCGTGGTCAGCGACTCGCTGGTCATGAAGGGCGCGCTCGCCGGCCGCGATGAGGCCGAGGCTGCCATCGCCGCCATCAACGCCGGCTGCGACGTGCTGCTCTACCCGAGCGACGTCGAGATGCTCGCCGCGCGGTTGAACCAGGCGCTCGACACGCGCGAGCTCAACGCCGAGAACGTGCGCAATTC
>DATJET010000006.1:0-30034 GCA_035496295.1 Gemmatimonadaceae bacterium | reverse complement strand
TGCTCGGTATTGCGCGATGTACGGACGTAATAGTACGAAAAGCCCAGCGCCGTATCCTGCAGCGTGGGCACGAAGAACACGGGGGGCACTTCCTGTTTCACGTCGTAGTACGCGAAATTGGGAATCAGCCCCACGATTTCCGTGTCGAGCGTGTCGCCCCTCGTCGACATGCGCTTGCCGACCGCATCGCTGCCTAACCCGAACTTTGTCGCGAACGCCTGATTCACGATGGCGACCTTGGGCGTCCCCGCTTCGTCCGACGCCGTGAACTCGCGCCCGCGCAGCAACTGCACGCCGACCGTCGTGAAGTACCCGGGCCCGATTTCGTTGAATCGCGAGTTCGCGTTCGTGTCCGGACCTTTCGTGAAGCCCTCCACCGAGACCTCACTGCCCCAATTGCTGCCCACTACCGGCAGCAGTGCCTCGGTGACGTTCGTCACGCCCGGCAGCGCCGCCAATCGTTCGTGCAAGCGCGCGAAAAACTGGCGCGAATGCGCGGGATCGTAGCCGCTCAATTCGGGCTCTACCAAAAACGTGGCCATGCTGTCGACGCGAATGCCCAGGTTGACTTGGCTCACGTTGCGTAGACTCTTCACGAACAGGCCGGCGGAAATCAGAAGGGCCATCGACAACGCGATTTGCGCCGTGACCAACGATGACCGGAAGCGCGCCGCCGAGCGCGCCCCGGAATGCTTGCCGGTGCCGGCGCGAATCGTCGACGCGAGATCGGGCCGCGTGCTGTGCAGCGCGGGGAACATGCCGAACAGCACGCCAGTGGCAAGCGACAACACGGCAGCGCAGATGATGGCCGAGCCCTGGAGGCTGAAGTCCATCGTGCTCGATGTGTCGGTGGGCAGGAGGCCCGCGATGAGGTGCAGCGTCCAATACGCCACGAGGAGACTGGCCGCACCACCCACCACCGCCAGCACGAACGACTCCGTCAGCAATTGGCGCAGGAGCTGTCTGCGCGTGGCGCCTAACGAAAGGCGCACCGCCATCTCCAGGGAGCGCCCGGCCCCGCGCGCCAGGAGCAGGTTCGCGATGTTGGCGCACGCGATGAGCAGTACGATGCCCGTCGTCACGAGCAGCAGCGTGAGCGGCGTTTGCAGGGTCTGGTGCATCGTACTCTGGCCGCGACGCCCATCCGTGAGCGTCAACACTTTCGCGCGGAACTGCTTCATGGCCGCATCGCTCATGCCCTTCTGCAGGGGCGCTTCGATGTCGGTGATGATCGGGTGAAACACCGCGTTCGCGAGCACCTGTGCCCGCTGCATTGAGACGCCCGGCGCGAGGCGCGCGAAGACGTACACCCAGTATGCCAGCCGATCTGTCATCGCCCCCGGCATCTCCCCGGGGCCGCTCTGCAGCATCTCTGTGCGCATGGTGATTGGCACGAACACCGTCGGCTCGATGCCGAGCGTCGTTCCCTCGAAGCCCTTCGGCGCCACACCGATGATGGTCATCGAACGACCGTTGACCATGATCTGCTGCCCGACGACGTGCGGATCGGAGCCGAGGTCGTTCTGCCAATAGCGATAGCTCAATACGGCGACAAAGTTCTGCGCGAGCCCACGATCGTCGTCGCGACCGATCAACCGGCCGAGGGCCGGGTTCACGCCTAACGTCGGGAAGTACGACCCCGACACGAGCATGCCATCGCCGTTCAGGGTCTGATGGTGATAGGCGACGTTGACGCCGAACGAGCGATGCGCCGCGACCCCGCTGAATCCGGGGTGCGCCTTCTCGAGATCGCGGAACATCGGATAGCTGAAGACGACGTCGCAACCGCCGGCTTCATCGCACGAGTTGTTGCCGGTCGTGGGACCGCCGGCCAGGTTGACCAGGCGCTGCGGGTCACGCACCGGCAGCGGCCGCAGCAACAGCTCGTTGAACATCGAGTAAATCGCGGCGTTCGCACCGATGCCGAGCGCCAACGACAGCACGGCGATGCCGGTGACGAACGGCGACTTGAGGAGCGTCCGGAGGGCGAGCTTCAGGTTGGCCATGATCATGTCACCTCGCCGTGTCCTGTTTTGTCCGGCCCTGTCCCGGCCGTGTCCGCCTTACTCGTACCGCAGTGCCTGCACGGGGTCGATTCGCGACGCGCGGAGAGCCGGGATGTAGCCCGAGCCCAGCGCCACCACCGACAGCACGACCGCGGAGATCACCATCACGGCCGGGTCGTGCCCCTTGAGCTCGAAGAGGAGCGATTGCGCCGCTCGGCCTAACGCTATCGCGCCGGCAATGCCGATCACGCCGCCGATCAGCGTCATGAGCGCGACCTGCCGCAACACCATGAGCCGCACCTTGCCGCCGTCGGCGCCCAACGCCATGCGCACGCCGATCTCGCGCGTCCGCTGGGCAACCGAGTACGCGAGGACGCCGTACAAGCCCACGGCCGCGAGCAGCGTCGCCAGCAGCGCGAACGCAGCCGACAGCGTGCTGATCAACCGGTCGAGGAACACGTTCTCCTTCACCTGCTGCGTCATCGTCTTGAGCTGCTCCACTGGCAGATTCGGGTCGAGCGACTTCACCAGGCGCGGGATCTCGCCGAGCAGTTGCTGCGTGCCCCGCGACGTCCGCACGTAGAAGTTCGAGTAGCCAAGACTCGTGTCCTGCAACGTCGGCTCGAAGAACACCGGCGGAATGTTCTGCTTCACTTCGCTGTATTTCGCGTCCCGGATGAGGCCTACGATTTCCATGTTGAGCGTATCGCCGCGATCCGACATGCGCTTGCCCACGGCATCGTTGCCTAACCCGAATTTCTTCGCGAATGCCTGATTGACGATCGCGACCTTGGGCGATCC
The DNA here is from genome assembly GCA_035496295.1 of Gemmatimonadaceae bacterium. GTDB lineage: Bacteria > Gemmatimonadota > Gemmatimonadetes > Gemmatimonadales > Gemmatimonadaceae > JADGGM01. The sequence continues at coordinate 27,227 of DATJET010000006.1, read as the reverse complement.
GGCTTCATCCGAAGCCGTGAATTCGCGACCGCTCATGAGCGGAATACCGACGGTCTTGAAGTATCCGGGCCCCACTTCGTTGTACCGCGAGTTCGCGTCCGTGTCCGGCCCCTTCTTGAATCCCTCCACCGCCACGTCCTGGCCCCAGTTGTTGCCGGCGAGAAGCGGCACCAGCGCTTCGGTCACAGCCGTCACGCCGGGCAGCGCCGCCAACTGCTCGTGCAGCCGCGCGATCAACTGCCGCGAGTGCGGGTGATCGTATCCGTTGAGCTCGGGCTCGATCGAGAACGTCACCATGCTGTCGACGCGGATGCCGAGATCGACCTGGCTCACGTTGCGCAGACTCTTCACGAACAGGCCGGCGGAAATCAGAAGCGCCATCGACAACGCGATCTGCGCCGTGACCAACGACGACCGGAAGCGCGCCGCCGAGCGCGCGCCCGAGTGCTTGCCGGTGCCGGCGCGGATGGTCGACGCGAGATCCGGCCGCGTGCTGTGCAGCGCCGGGAACATGCCGAAGAGCACGCCGGTAGCGACGGACAGGAGCGCCGTGAACACAACCGCCGACCCGTTGAGACCGAAGTGCAGCGTGGTGGCCGTGTCACTCGGCAAGAGACTCGAGATCAGGTGCAGCGTCCAGTACGCGACGAGCAGGCTGACCGCGCCGCCAATCACCGCCAGCAAGCACGACTCGAGGAGCAACTGGCGAAGGAGCTGCCACCGCGTTGCGCCTAACGAGAGCCGCACGGCCATCTCGAGCGACCGGCCCGCGCCGCGCACGAGCAGCAGATTGGCGATGTTGGCGCACGCGATCAACAACACGATACCCGTCGTCGCCAACAGCAGCGTGAGCGGCGTCTTGGTTTCCTTGTGCATCGAGCTCTGGCCGCGCCGCCCATCGGTCAGCGTCAACGTCTTGGCGCGGAAGCGCTTCATCGTGGCGTCGCTCATGCCCTTCTGCAGCGGCGCTTCCACGTCGTTGATGATCGGGTGGAACACGGCATTGGCCAGGACGGTCGCCCGCTGCATCGACACACCGGGCGCAAGGCGCGCGAAGACGTACACCCAGTACGCACGCCGGCTGGTCATCGCGTCGGTCCAACCCTGCATCATCACCTCATTGCGCATGGTGATCGGCAGGAAGACCATCGGCTCGACTCCGAGCGTCGTGCCCTCGAACCCTTCCGGCGCCACGCCGAGGATCGTCATCGAGTGACCGTTCACGACGATTTGCTGGCCGACCACGTGCGGATCGGAGCCGAGGTCGTTAGCCCAATACTTGTAACTGAGCACCGCCACATAATTCTGATCGACCACACGGTCATCGTCGTACCCGATCAGCCGGCCGAGCGCCGGCTTCAGGCCTAACGTCGGGAAGTACGACCCCGACACGAGCATCCCGTCGCCGCTCAAGGTTTGCCGGTGATATGCGACGTTGACCTGGAACGCACGGTGGGCGACCACGCTGCTGAATCCCGGGCGCGCCTTCTCGAGATCGCGGAACATCGGATAGCTGAAGACGACGTCGCAGTCACCGGCCTGATTGCACGAGTTGGAGCCCGGCGCGGGACCGACCATGCCGAGGTTCACCAACCGTCCCGGATCACGCACGGGAAGCGGCCGGAGGAGCATCTGGTCGAACATCGAGTAAATCGCGGCGTTCGCGCCGATGCCCAGGGCCAACGACAGCACGGCAACGAACGTGACGAACGGCGACTTGAGGAGCGTGCGGAAGGCAAGCTTCAGGTTGGCCATGGCGAGTTCCTCGTGGAACGCGGTTCGTCCGCGTCGTCTGCGTGAGACACCCGGTCAACCGGGATGGTTTACACGACACGGCCGGCGAGGCCATGAGCCTCGCCGGCCGCGTCGCACCATCCACTACGGTGCGATCAGTATCCGGGATTCTGTGCCAATCCCGGCGTCACATCGATCTCGCGCTGGGGAATCGGATAGAGCGCTTGCTGCGCCGAAATACCGAGCACGGTTGTCGCCAACCCGAGCCGTACCAGGTCCGGCCAGCGATCACCCTCGAACGCCAATTCCTTGCGACGCTCGTCGATGATCGTGTTGATCATGTCTGTTTGCGCCAGCGAGCCGATCGGTGCGAGTCCCGCTCGCGCACGAATCTCGTTCACCTTCACGCGTGCGGTGTCGAGGCTTCCCACCCGCGCTTCCGCCTCGGCGCGAATCAAGAGGACTTCGCCAAAGCGGATGACGTGCGGAAACTCGGTGCCCTGCACAGACCGGAACTTCGTCCCTTCCTGCGTATCGTCCTCGATCGAGATCGACCACTGCCCTCTCGTGTCGACTGGATCGTAGTCCGCTACGTCGGCGCTGGGGTCGAACGACGGATCGAAGTCGTGCATGAGATCCGTCGTCGGCGCAACTTCGTAGCGTCCGTCGAACAGGTAGTAGAACGACAGGTTGTTGAACTGCTGTGCCGTGAAGATGATCCGGAAGATATCCTCCGGCGTCGGCGAACCATCCTCGGCGAAGAGGTCGGAGAAGTTAGGCGCGAGCGAGTACTGGCCCAGGTCTTCCACAGCCTTGGCCGCCGTCAGGGCGCCCGGGTAGTCGCCCTCGTAGAGTAGCACGCGCGCGCGCAGCGCCATCACCGCGCCTAACGACGCTTGGGTGGTCTGATTCGGGTTGGAGATGAACGTTTGCGCCGAGTCGAGGTCCTTGAGAATCTGCGTATAGGTGTCGGCGACGGACGCGCGCGTCGACCCGGTGGGGTCGTTGATCGACGTGGCCGGCGTCAGCCGGAGCGGCACGCCGCCGAAGAGCTTCACGAGGTTGTGGTAGTTGAGCGCGCGCAGGAAATACGCCTCGCCGATGATCTCGTGCATCTCATCCGGATCGAGGTCCGGCACCTGCGGCACTTTGGCGATGATCTCGTTGGCCCGGTTGATGTCGTCGTAGATCGCGATCCAGATGCCGGCGATGGTTTCGTTGTCGGCGCGCAGCTCGTTGAGATCGGCGTCGCCGAACGACGTCAGCGTGCCGGTGTGCTCGCTGTTGTCGGCCGACAGGTCGAGGAAGATGGGGAAGTCCTCGCCGTAGTACGACAGACTCTGGAGGCCGCCGTACGCGCCGAACAATGCGGCGCGCGCGCCGACGGCATCGGTGATGGCGCTCGACTCGGGAATGGATCCCGCGGGCTTGACGTCGAGCGGGTTGTTGCAGGCGGCCGCCGCGGTGATGAGCGCAGCCGCGAGGAAGAATCGGGTTCGCATGGGTTGGCTCACCAGTTGGTGGACAGGCCGATGGAGAACGTCCGCGCGCGCGGATAGGCGTAGTAGTCGGTGCCTAACGCAATGTTGGACGTCTCGCCGTTGCTGTTGACGTCGGGGTCGTAGCCGGTGTATTTCGTGAAGTTGTGCAGGTTGTGGCCGGACACGTAGAGCGTCGTGTTCTGCAACGACCGCACGGGCATCACGTTCTCGGGGATGCGCCAGCTGAGCGTCACCTCGGAGATCCGCAGGTACGAGCCGCTCTCGATGAAGCGGTCGGAGATCTCGCGCGCGCCGGACGTCCCATCGAAGCTCGCGCGCGGCTCGTTCGTGATCTGGCCGGGATGCGTCCACGCGTTGAGCGCGTACGTGAACTTGTTGTCGTAGTTGTAGCCGCCGTCGTCGGCGAAGATGCGCATCAGGTTGAACACCTTGGCGCCGTAGCTGAATTCGAGGAAGCTGCCTAACGAGAGGCCCTTCCACGACCACGTGTTGCGGAGGCCGCCGAAGAACTTGGGCTGCGGATTGCCGGCGTCCACGCGGTCATCCGACGTGATCTCGCCGTCGCCGTTCACGTCCTGGTAGATCGCGTCGCCCGTCTGCGGGTCCACGCCCTTGAAGTGCAGCACGTAGAACTCGCCGATCGGCTGGCCGACCGCCACCCGGCTGATCGGCCGGAAGTTCTCGCCGTCGCCGAAGGGCTGGCCCTCGAACAGCGCGGTCACCTCGTTGTGGTTGAACGAGATGTTGAAGTCCGTGTTCCACGAGAATCCGTTCTTGTCGTCGGAGCGGAAATTCGCCGAGCTCAATCCGAGCTCGAAGCCGCGGTTCAACACGTTGCCAATGTTGTCCCAGTAGTCCGCGAAGCCGGTCGTGGCCGGTATCGGACGAAACACGATCAGGTTGGACGTCAGGCGGTGATAATAGTCCGCGATCACCGTTAGGCGGCCGCCGAACGGATACCAGTCGACACCGCCGTCGAACTCGTGCGTCGACTCCCACTTGAGGTTCGGGTTGGCGAAGTTCGTCGGCGCGATGCCGGGGTTCTCACCGTAGTTGGACGTCCCGTAGAGTCCCAGGAACGAGAAGTCCGCGAACTCCTGGTTGCCCGTCACGCCGTAGCTCGCCCGCAGTTTGAGCTTGCCGAACTTCTGGTCGAAGTCGCCCATGAAAGGCTCCTCGCTGATCACCCAGCCACCGGCGATCGCAGGGAACAGTCCCCACTGGTTGTTCGGCCCGAAACGCGATGAGGCATCCGTACGGAGGCTGCCCGACAGCAGGTACCGGTCTTTCCACGAATAGTTGGCGCGAGCGAACACCGACTCGAGATTGTGGTTGAGGGGCACGCCATCGAAGCTCGTGATCACGGTTCCGTTCCGCACGTAGTGGAACTGGTCGCTGCTGAAGCCCTCCGCGCGCACGAAGTTCAACTGATTGGTGTTGTACTGCACGCTGCCGCCACCCACGATGTTCAGGCTCGCGGCGTCCGCGTTCTCGTGGCTGTAGGTGAGGAATCCCTCCAACGTGTACTGGTTGCCGGTGCTGTAGCCGCTCTTGGCCACGCCGCGCGCCTGCGCCGCGTACGTGCCGTCGACCAGCGGCGAGTCCCACTCGAGCTCGTTCATCGTCAGCACGTCGGCACCCACCCGCCCCGTGAGCGACAAACTCGGGATGAAGTGGTAGGTCCCCTCGACGTTGCCGAGAAAGCGATCGGTGGTCGTGGGCAGGTTGTTCAACTCGGCGATGGCCACCGGGTTCGCGTAGTAGAGATCGTAATCGTTGCCCGCGAACTGGCCGTTGGGCGCGCGGACCGGATAGATCGATGCCTCGCCGATCGCGTTGGTCACGACGCCCGTCAAGCTGTTGTCGCCGGGGATGCGGTGGTCGAGTTCCTTCGAGTAGGCCAGCGACGTCTTGACGGAGAAGTTAGGCGTCGCATCGAAGTCGATGTTGGCGCGACCGGACGCGCGGCTGTACGACGAGCCGAGCGCGATGCCGGTCTGCCCGAAGTACGAGCCACCCAGGCTGAACCTGAGCCGGTCGGTCCCGCCGGCCAGGCCCAGGTGCACGTTGCCCACCGGGGCGGTGCGGAAAATGGCCCGCTGCCAATCGGTGGAGTGCGCATCATCGACACCCGCCGTGAACGGGTCACTGTCGCCGTCGTTCTCCGCGCCTTGATTCATGAAGGCGACGTACTGCTTCGCGTTCATCAGGCTCAGGTAGCGCTCCGGCTGCTGCCAGCCGGTGTGCGCGTCGAACGAGAAGTGCGTCGTGCCGGCGCTGCCGCGCTTGGTCGTGATGATCACGACGCCGTTCGATGCGCGCGATCCGTAGATCGCCGCCGACGCCGCGTCCTTGAGGACGGTGATCGATTCGATCTCGCTCGGATCGAGGCCCGTCACGCCGGTCACGCCCTGTCCGTTAGGCCCGAGCTGCGAGAAGTCGCCGCTCTGCACGGGAACACCGTCCACCACGTACAGCGGCTGGTTCGACGCCGAGACCGATGCCGCGCCGCGCACGCGGATCGCGATGCCGTTGCCCGGATCGCCCGCGTTCTGCATCACTTGCACGCCGGGCGCTTTGCCCTGCAGTGCCGCATCCACTCCGGCCACGGGTTGGTTCTGCACATCGCTGGCGTTCACCGTCGATACTGCGCCGGTCACGCGCGCGCGATTCTCGGTGCCGTACCCGATCACCATGACCTGGGCCAGCGTGACGGCGACGCTGTGCAACACGAAGTCGGCCCGCACGGTATCGCCGGCCGCGGCGGTGACCTGCCGCTCGGCGGGCGAGAATCCGATGCGTTGCACGCGCACGGTGAGGGTTCCGGGCGCGACGTTCGACGAATACGTGCCGCGGTCGCCGGTCACGCCGCGCGGCTGGCCCGCGATCGTGATCTGTGCGCCGGATACGGCTTGGCCCGACACGGAGTCCGTGACGGTGCCTCGAATCGTCGCCGTCTGCTGCGCGCCGGCGACCGCGGGACCGGCGCCTAACAGCGTTAGGCCGAACAGCACGCCGGCCGCTCGGGTGAGAGTGAAGCACCTCATCGATGTTCCTCCCCATGGGAGTGACGGTGAAGCTGCGGGACCAGGGGCAGTCCCGCCGCGAAACGAAGGGGGGTACCGCGTCAGGGCGCCGGCAGCGTGGCGCGCCCGGTCCGCGGGTTGTACGTGCTGCCGGCCGGCAGCAGGGACAGATGAATGCCGGACGCGCCTAACCGTGGAGCCTTGGGGCCGGTGACGCGCGCGTCCCGCGCGTCGATGACGATCGCGGCGCTCCGGCCAAGCACCGTCCATGTGCCGTCGGGATCGACGCGCACCGCCGTGCCCTCGTCGATGCCGACGCCTAACAGAGACGGCCGCTCGAGCACCGCCTCCAGCAGGCGGTTCGCCCGCTCGCGGCGAATGAAGTGCATGTCGACGATCGCGTTGGTGATGAAGCCGAACCCCTTCGAGATCTGGATCGCACCGCGCGCGATGTTCGGGAACTCGTCGCCATAGTAGCCCACACTGTCCGCGTCGGGACGCTTCTGGTTGCCGGTGATCATCGAATCGCTGAGCACCGCCGCACCGGCCGACGTCCCGCCGACCACCGCGCCCGCCTGGTACCGCGCCACCATCGCGCGCAGCGCGGCCGTCCCGACTAACGAATCGGCCAGCTTCACCTGGTCGCCGCCGCCGAACCAGATGCCCGTGGCCGTTCCGATCAACTTCACCACCGAATCGGACTGCGCTTGCGCGCGCGACACGTCGACCACGAACGCCTGTGCGCCGTAGCCGCGAAGGTCATCGACTTTTTCCTTGCCCGCTTCGGCCGACTGTTCGGTCGCCGTCGGCACCACGGCTATGCGCGCGTGCGATCCGCCCGCCAGATCGACGAAGGCCTGCACCAGCTCCTTCGGCTGCTCCCCACCTCCGACGATGAACAGCGTGCCCTTTGGCGCGCCGGCACGAAACGGCGCTGACCACGCCGCGCTGCGTGCCGCGCGCACCCACGCCACAGCCAGGACGCAGGCGATGACAATGGGCAAACGACGCACGACACGGCGGAATACGTGACCGAACATGAAACCTCGGTGGGCAGAGGGAGTGCTTACGGACGGGCGCGCGGTGTGCCTAACAGGTGGGACAGGACACCGGGACATCGTGGCGCACCGCCGGCGACAGCACGGGAGACCAGCGTTTTGTCCGTGCAAAAGCGCCGAGCGCAACAGTGCTAGCGTGTGACGAACTCGTCAAGCCCACCCCGTCAGAGCAGGCATCCGCCCCGATCACACCGCCGCTCGCATGTCATCGTTCCGTCAGGTTGCTGGCGTCACGCACCACGTAGTAACATCCCGGCGGTCGCCCGGCCGCTTCGGTCGCGGCTCTCATCTACGGTTGGAGGCATTCCGGAATGGCAAAGATTGGTGTGGCAGTGAGCGCGGTCTTGGTCGCGGGTATCGGTGTCATCGCGCTCGACGCCGCGCCGGCTCGCACGAGCGCGCTCGCCGCGCCTGCCGAGCCCGGCGCGCACTCGGCGGGACCCGTCCGCTTCGTTGTCGCGCCGGAGAACAACGAGGCGCGCTATTTCGTGCGCGAGCAATTGGCGCACATCAACTTCCCGAGCGATGCCGTCGGCGTCACCGATAGCGTGACCGGCAGCTTTGCCATCGACGACAAAGGAAAGGTCATTCCCGCCGAGTCGAAGTTCGTGGTCGGCCTGCGCGGGTTGAAGAGCGATCGGTCGATGCGCGACGGGTTCCTCCAGCGCCGCACGCTCGAGACGGACAAGTATCCGACCGTCACGCTGGTCCCGAAGGAGCTGCAGGGTCTCACGATGCCCTTGCCCGACTCGGGCCGCGTCACGTTCACGCTGTTAGGCGACCTCACCGTGCGCGACGTGACCAAGCCGACGTCGTGGACGGTCGAGGCGTACCTGCGCCGTGGCCAAATACAGGGCACTGCGTCCACCGGGTTTACCTTCGGCGATTTCCAGATCGAGAAACCGAAGGTCGGATCGGTGCTGAGCGTAGCGGACAGCATCCACCTGGTGTACGATTTCGACCTGGTCCCGGCGTCGGGGTCCTGATCGCGGAGCCGCGCCGGGCGGCTCTGCCTAACGAACGCGAACCATGCCGCTCTCACACCGGGTCGCCGCGGGCCTGATCCTCGCCGCGGCGGCCCCTCTGCAGGCGCGCGCGCAGGGAGCCCGCCCGGCTCTGTCGCCCATCGTCAAACAGGTCGTCGCCATCGACACCGACGTCGTCGCACTGACGCACGTACGGGTCATCGACGGAACCGGCGCGCCCGCACGCGCCGACCAAACCGTGATCGTCCGAGACGGGCGCATCGCGCAGGTCGGCGCCGCCGCATCGATTTCGGTGCCGGCCGGCGCTCGCGTACTCGACCTCAGCGGCAAGTCGGTGATTCCGGGATTGGTGATGGTACACGAGCACCTGTTCTATCCCACCGGGCCCGGCGTCTACGGCAACGTGTCCGAGAGTTTCGTGCGGTTGTACCTCGCCGGCGGCGTGACGTCGATGCGCACCGGCGGCAACATGGACGGCTACGGCGACATCGGCCTGGCGCACGCAATCGCGCGCGGCGAGAAGCCCGGTCCATGGATCGACGCCACCGCGCCGTATCTCGAGGGACCCGGGTTAGGCCTGGACCAGGTGCACGAGCTCACCGGTCCCGATGATGCGCGGCGGATGGTGGACTTCTGGGCCGACGCCGGCGCGACGTCGTTCAAGGCGTACATGCACATCACCCGGGCCGAGCTCGGCGCCGCCATCGCCGAAGCGCACAAGCGCGGGCTCAAGGTGACGGGGCACCTGTGCTCGGTCACCTACCGCGAGGCCGCTGCGTTAGGCATCGACAACCTGGAGCACGGCTTCTTCGTGTCCACGGATTTCGTGCCCGACAAAAAGCCCGACGTCTGCCCCGGCCAGAACACGGGCCTCGCGACCCTCGCCACCCTCACGCCCGACTCGGCGCGCGTGCGCGATCTCATCGCCGACCTGGTGCGGCGACACGTCGCGATCACCAGCACCCTCACGGTGTTCGAGACCCTGGTACCCGGGCGTCCGATGCCGCCCGGCCTCGACGTGCTCGACCCGATCCTGCACGAGCAGTTCGCCCAACGCTACGCGGACCTGCAGCGCGACACCACGCGTCGCTTCGAAGCGATCTTCGCGCACGCTCGGGCGTTCGAGGTCGCCTTCATGCGCGCGGGCGGGCTGTTGATCGCGGGCACCGATCCCACGGGCGGCGGCGGTGTGATTCCCGGCTACTCCAACCAGCGCGAGCTCGAGCTACTCGTCGAAAGCGGTTTGACGCCGCTCGAAGCGATCAAAGTGGGCACCCTCAACGGCGCTACTTACCTCGGTCGCGCCAAGGACGTCGGATCGATCGCGGTGGGTAAGCAGGCGGACCTCGTGGTCATCAATGGCGACCCGTCGAGGAACATCGCGGACATCGCGCATGTTGACTTGGTATTCCGCCAGGGGATCGGATACGATCCCGAAAAGCTGATCGCCTCGGTACGAGGGAAAGTCGGACTGTTCTGATGACGCCGCCGCACCACATCCAAGCGTTGTTCGCGCACATGGCGTGGGCGGACGAACGCGCGCTCACCTCGCTCGAAGCTGCCGGCGTTGTCCCCCTGCGCGCCCTCGAACTGTTCAACCACGTGTTAGGCGCGGAGGCCGAGTGGCTGGCGCGGCTCGAGGAGCGGCCGTGCGAGATCGCGATCTGGCCATCGTTCGGTCTCGCCGAAAGTCGCGCCACGGCCCTGCGCAACCGCAACGCGTACGCCGCGTATCTGTCGCGGCTCTCGCCCGACGACCTCGACCGGCTCGTCGCCTACCGCAACAGCCGCGGCGTTCCGTTCGAATCGCGCGTCGAAGACATCCTGCTGCACGTCGCGATGCACGGCTCGTATCACCGGGGCCAGGTGGCGCTGGTCGTGCGCGCCGAGGGCGAAGAACCTAACGCAACCGACTACATCGCCTTCGTGCGCGGCGCGCCCGCAGCGACACGGGTCGGCTAGCGGACCTGAGCGCTGGCGGGGTGAGCGTCGGCTGACGGGCTTCTATACTCACGAGGAAACGGACAAGCACGGACAGAACGGACAGGCAGGGAGTTTGTTGTTGGTTTCGAACGCCGGCATCTCGAGCAAGTGCAAGTCATTCCCCTTTGTCCGGCTTTTGTCAGGGTGTGTCCGCTATCAACTCGTGGATGCTTGCCAGACAGCGGAGGCGGACACGCGCGCACGACTGAGCGCTCGCGAATCCGCCTCCGATGTCGATGAAAGTCTCACGATGTGAGCGCGGACGAGGCCGGACACTAACAGGAAGGGTGGACTGCAGCCATGTGACGGCGGCGGACCTTCCCACGTCAAGACCTTGGCGCTATGTTAAAGCGTAGTTAGATGTTGCATCAATCACACTCAAGCCCCTTGTACCACTGAGTCGCACCCGCCCATCCGCGCGCCGGCGCCGTAGCCCCGCGCGATCACACCAGCAGCACACCTCGCTGCCCACAAGTCGTACAGCCTACACGAGCACGCGTCAGTGGCTGCTGGATCGCCACGGCGCCGTCTGTACGTACTGCGAACGTCGTGTCCATCCCGACGCCATCACCCTCGACCACGTGACGCCGCGCCGAGGCAAAACCGCGTACGACCGCCGCGACAACCTCGTCCTCGCCTGTCCCGACTGCAACGCGCAGAAGGCCGACAAGCCCATTCTGGCATTCCTCATCGCGCGGCGTGCTCGCGCCGTGAACCTGCTCCGCTTCGGCGAGCACCTGAGCCCCATGCTGCTGGATCTGGCCCGCCAGATCGCTGGGCCCGAAGGTGTCGCGCGAGCCGAGCGGTTGGCCGATCCGGACTACCCCTACAAGGACTGAGGCGCCCGTTCGGCCGGCCAGTAAGAATTAGGAGTCCCACCGGAAACCGTCCCACCGGTTCCACTCGTAGTATTGAGAAAGCACACCGGACTCCTGACATGATTGCCGCACTCATACGGCTCCTCGCCCTGCGACCGCTCCTCGGCATCGCCATTCTAGGCTTCCCGATCCTGCTGCTCGTGGTCGTGGGGCTGGTGACGATCCTCGCGTTCAAGTTCCTGGTCTTCATCGTTCTGCCGATCGTGGTCGTCGTGTGGCTCGTCCGCACGATCAAGCGGTCGTCGTCGTCCACCCCGGACACGGGATCGGACACCGCGCTGTGATCGCGCGGAAGGTCCGTGCGTGAATTGCCGGCAGATGGAGACGGGCGCGTGATGATCCGCGGCCTGGAACGGTTCGCGGTCGGTTCGCTGCTGGTGAGCTTTGCACTCATCGCCGCCGACCGCATCCGCCATCCGCAAGGCCTTTTCTTTCTGGTGCCGCTGCCGCGTCACAGAACGGGCGTCTGGCATCCGCTGTGGTTCGTCTTTCGCACGCGACCGGCGTTGACACTGGGCGTCGTGTTGTTGGCAGCGGGACTGTGCGTCGCCTTGGTCGCCGCGTGCGCCGAGATCGGCTCGGTGCTCACGCCGCGCGAGAGCGATCGTTCGGAGACGCCCGGCTAACGGAGAGACTAACGGAGACAATGATGGAGCGCTGGCAGGATCGCTTCAGACGGTCGCTCTTCGGATCGGTGTCGCGCACGCGCTCGCTGCGCGGCGTATCCGTCGACGTCGTCAACACCCGTCCCGACATCGACACCGAGCAGGTGTTCGCGCGGCTCGACGACGCGTTGGGCATCATCGAGCGCCATCAGCCGTGGTACTTCCGGCATCTCGCGCGCGACTTCGCGCGCATCGCCGTGCGCCGCTACCCGTGCCGCGGCGCGTATTTCCCGGACGAACGCACGTGTCTCATCGAGCTCACATTCAGCGTGAATCCGGAGTTCACCACGGCGCAGATCGCGTCGACCATCGTGCACGAAGCCATGCACGCACGACTGGATCGGTGCGGTGTGGTGTTCACGCGTGAGATCGCCGCGCGGCACGAGCGATTCTGCCGGCGAGCGGAAGTCGAGCTGGGCATGTCGGTGCCCGATGGCCAGGCGATCGTCGACCGCGCGCTCGCGTCTCTTGCCGCGAGCGACGAAGAGGTGGCACCCGTGATCGACTGGGGCCTGGCCGCGCAGCGCGTGGCGCAGGCGGATCTCGCCGCGCTCAACGCGCCGCCGTGGCTCAAGAAAACACTGGCGCGCCGCGCCGGCCTCGATCCCGACGCGGAACCCTGATCAGCGCGCGGGTGCTCCGCCTTCCTGTCCGGCGGTGTTGGCGGTGCTGGCGGTGTTCGCGGTGTTCTTGGAGCGGTGCGCCCAATGCTGGCGCGGCTGCGGCGGCTGCGACCGCTTGAACAGCAAGTCCGCGTAGTACGCCGCGATACGGCTCCGCACGGACTCTTGCGTGTCGCCGGACTTCATCTGAAACGGCGCGTACCGGTTCGCGTCACCGGACACGCGGAACCACCACCACAACTCGGTTCGCGCGCCGCTCGGTCCCTCGACCCTGCAGCTGAACGTCCGGCCGTTGTCTTCGAAGTCGAACGCTTTCAGCATGGGATCTCCAATAGGGTTGATCCGTAATCTACCATCGCGGCAGCCCCAATGCCTACCTTCCGCGTGTAACCGGCCCCCTCAGACAGGGCCGCCCCAAGGAGGACATGGTGCGGTACGACTTCCTGGTCGAGACGTACACGACCGAACGCATCAAGACCTTGAGCGTGTGGTCGCAGATTCCGGATGCGCGGATGACGTTCCGTCCGGAACCCCGGGCACGCACGCCGCACGAGCACATGGTGCACCAGTGCGTGAGTGAGGATGCCTGGATGCGAACGATGCTCGGCATCGTCGTGCCGATGCCCGTGCTGCCGCCCGCGGAGACCCGCCTCTCGTTTCTCGAGCACTATGCCGCCGCATCCGCCGTTCGCCTAACAGAACTCGAGCGGAAGGCCGAGCCGTGGTTCGAGGAAGCGACGACGTTCTTCGACACGCAGCGATCTCGCGCGTGGGTGCTCACACGCCGCCTCACGCACTCGTCGCACCATCGCGGCCAGCTCACCGTGTATCTGCGGCTCTGGGGACAGGCGCTCTATTCGACGTACGGACCGAGCGCCGATACCGGCGGGCTGTTCCAGAATGACGCGGCCGTGATCTATCGATACCGCACGATCGGCCACCTGCTGCAGGCGGAAGCGGCTGGCGGTGAATTCCCGCCGCTGCCGGGCCCCGGTCAACACCCACCGACCGAACGGCCGGACAGTTAGCACGCCGATCGCCGTGTGCGGTACCGGTCTTGCTGAATTGCGTCTGCAATCGACTCGAGCGGAGGCACCGGTGGCGACGATCTGGAAAGGCACCCTGAGCATCGGATTGGTGACCGTACCGGTCGAGCTCAAACGCGCGATCCGCGACGACGAGCGCATCCATTTTCACATGCTCCACGACGACGACATGGCGCCCATTCGCTACGAGCGGATCTGCACCGCGGACGGCGCCGTCGTGGCCTGGGAAGACGTCGTCAAAGGCTACGAGTACCGGAAGGGCAAGTACATCGTACTCACCGACGAGGAGTTCAAGACGGCGGCGCTCTCGGGGTCATCGACGGTAGCCGTGCGCGAGTTCGTGCCCGCATCATCGATCGACCCGCGCTACTTCGAGACGCCGTACTTCCTCATCCCGGGCAAAGGCGGCGAGATGGCGTACGCGGTGATGCGCGAGGCCATCCGGAAGACGGAGACCATTGGGTTAGGCACGATCGTCATGCACCAGCGCGAGCACGTGGCCGGACTCAAGGCCGTGGGCAACGCGCTCGTGCTCGAGCTCATGCGCTTCGCCGACGAGCTGGTGGACGAGAGCGACTATCACTTTCCGACCACGCGCGAGGTGCGCACGCCCGAGCTCAACATGGCGCGGCAATTGATCGACGGGCTCAAAGGGGAGTTTCATCCCGAGCAATATCGCGATCAATACCACGCCAACCTGATGAAGATCATCAAGGCGAAGATGAAGGGCACGCACGCCAAGCTCGAGGAGCCCGCGTCGGCGAAGGGCGATGCCAAGGTGGTCGATCTCATGGAGCGCTTGCAGCAGAGCCTCGCCGGGAACGCGAAGCGCGGCAAGACCGGGGCGCGCCGCACGCGCACCGCCGCCGCGCACCGCGCACGCCCAACCCGCCACCGCGCCGCGCGCTCGGCCTAACGGTGGCGACGACGCGGCGGACGGGCGCGCGGAAGCGGCCGGTCAGGCACAAAGCAACGGGGGCGGCGCGGGGCGCCGCGTCCAAGCTCCGCACGTACCGCAAGAAGCGCGATTTCGGCGCCACGCCCGAGCCGGCGGGCGGCACCGAGCACACGGCGCGCGGCCGCCATCCGCTGCGGTTCGTCGTGCAGAAACACGCCGCAAGCCACCTGCATTTCGATTTCCGCCTCGAGCTCGACGGCGTGATGAAAAGTTGGGCGGTCCCCAAGGGGCCGAGCCTCGACCCGTCGGTGAAACGCCTCGCGATGCAGGTCGAAGACCATCCGATCGAGTACAACACGTTCGAGGGCACCATCCCGCAGGGCGAATACGGCGGCGGCACGGTGATGGTCTGGGACCGCGGCACATACACCAGCGATCCGCCGTCGCCTAACGCGGAAGACGCACTGCGCCGCGGCTACGCGTCGGGCGACCTCAAGTTCGAGCTCGACGGCGAGCGCCTGCACGGCTCGTGGGTGCTGGTGCGCACCAAACGCGGTGCGCCGAACAAGCCGCAGTGGCTGCTGATCAAACATCGCGACGAAGACGCCAAGCCCGGCGAGGACATCGTCGCCGATGTCGAGACCTCGGCCGCCACCGGACGCACCATGGACGAGATCGCGGAGGGCAAGCGCCCGCGGCGCGGTCGCAAGAGCAAGGAGACGCCCGCGCGCGCGGTGTGGCACAGCTCGCGACCAGCTCGCGGCGATCCGCCCTCCCTCGAACCGATGCTCGCGCGCGTCGGCAGCGAAGTGCCGCGAGACGATGGATGGACGTTCGAGCCCAAGTACGACGGCATTCGCGTACTCGCCTACGCCACCGCCGACCAGGTGCGTCTCATGACGCGCAACGATCTCGACAAAAGCAAGCAGTTCCCCGAAATCGTCGACGCGCTGGAACAGCTTGCCGCTCGCGCCCGGCGTCCGCTCGTCCTCGACGGCGAGATCGTCGCGCTCGAGCACGGCAAACCGGGCCGCTTCCAGGGACTCCAGTCGCGCGTGCACGTGCAGGGCCTTGCCGACATCAAGCGATTGGTGGACGACGCGCCGGCGGCCCTCATGGTGTTCGACCTGCTGCTCGACGGCGACGAGGTGTTGGTCGACGAGCCGTGGACCGAACGCCGCAAGCGTCTCGAGCTGCGCATGCGCAACCGCACCGGCGCGCACCTCCGGTTAGGCGACTCGGCGCCGGGTGGCGCGCGCGAGATGCTCCGGAAGGCGCGCGCCGCCGGCTGGGAAGGCGTCATGGCCAAGCGCACCGACGCGCCCTACGCGTTGGGCCAGCGATCCAACGCCTGGCTCAAGCTCAAGCTCGAGCGCAGGCAGGAATTCGTCGTGGGCGGATACACCGAGCCGCGGAAGTCGCGCCAGTATTTGGGCGCGCTCCTCGTGGGCTACTACGATGGCGACCGGCTCATCTACGCCGGCCACGTCGGCGGCGGATTCGACCACCAATCACTGCGCGAGGTGCATGCGCAGCTGGCGAAGTTGGGCCGCAAGACGTCGCCGTTCGCGAACCCGCCCAAGCCCAACGAACCGGCGCACTGGGTACGGCCGACGCTCGTGGTCGAGGTCAAGTTCAACGAGTGGACCGCCGACGGGCTGCTCAGGCAGCCCGTGTTCCTCGGCACGCGTGATGACAAGGACGCGAGCACGGTGACGCGCGAACCAGCGCCTGGGCGGGGGGCGCTCGAGGACGCGATGGCGTGACGGCGCTTCCACCAGGGGCGTCCCTCTCTAAATTTCAGTACACTCTCGCCCCCGACCCAATGGACGACAAGAAAATCCTCGCGCTCGCCCGGAAGAACGCCGCCAAATCCATCGCGCAGAACAAGCCGCGCAACAAGGCATACGATGCGACCGTCGACGCTACGCGGCCTCCGGCACCGGACGACACCGGTGAAACGGCCCGTCTGTTCAAGGAGATGAAGCGCCGCGAGTTCTGAGCTCGCGCGCTGCACACCGTTGTCTTCCGACCTGCTCGTGCTGGTGCACGGGCTCAAGCGCACGCGCGCATCGATGCGGCCCGCGGCGCTCATGGCGCGCCGCCGCGGTTATGCCGTGTGCAACTGGGGATATCCCTCGGCGCGCCGCGGCATCCACGGCCACGCCGATGCCCTCCGCCGCGACCTCGACGCCCTGCCGCCGTTAGGCGACAGGCGCATCCACTTTCTGACCCACTCGCTGGGCGGCATCATCGTCCGCGCACTCATCACCTTCGGCCCGCCGCCCAACCTGGGCCGGGTGGTGATGCTGGGACCGCCGAACGCCGGGAACGAGATCGCGCAACATCTGCGCTACACGCGGATTTTTCGCCGCATCATGGGACCAGCCGGGCTGGAGTTGGGCACCGGCGCGGAGAGCGTACCCCGCCGCTTGCCCGAGGCGACGTTCGAGCTCGGCGTCATCGCCGGCGTCCGGCGCCGGCCCGCGCTGTTCGGCCGCTGGATCGGAGCGCCTAACGATGGCCTGGTGTCCGTCAGCGCCACGCGACTCGTCGGCATGCGCGACCACCTCATCGTGCACGGCGGCCACGGTTTCCTCCCATGGAATCCGCGCGCGCTCTCGCAGGCCTTCACCTTCCTCGCCACGGGGCACTTCGCGCGCGACGCCCGCGCCTAACGCACCGGCCTGGGCGGGTTCGCCTGGGAACCCGCCCGCTATCCAAGCGGTCAGGCTTGCTGGCCCGCGTACGTCACGTCCAGCACCGCCCCCGTCTTCGCATCCACGTTGACTTTCTCGACGAACGACTTGTTCGCCACGTTCACGTCGAACGTGTAAACCTTGTCGCCGTTGCGCGTCCCGCCATCGCGTTCCGATTTGACCGTCCCGCCGCCGCACGCTTTGATCGCGATGGTCTTGGCCTGCGACTGATCGACCGGCCGGGTGAACCCGCTCAGCGCGACGACCGCGCCCGCGCTTGCCATGAGCGCGGCGATCATCGAGACGATCTTGTGGCGTTGCATGGTGATGTCCGTCCCGCACCCATGCCGCGTCGCGGCCGCGGGACAAATGGTTGGACATTCGAGTCGACGCGCCGTGAGCGCACTATGCACTCGTGATGGTGCTTGTTCCCGCGACTCTCGGGCTCCTGCCGTTGATGGGGAAGCCGGTCAAATCCGCTGCGAGAACCATGCCCCTGACCGAAAATATATTGATATCCAATATATTTTCGGGTGCCGTCCAGCGCGCGGTCCGACCGCGCCGCTACGACCGGCGCGGCAGCGCCCGCGCGTACACGCCCTTGTATTTGCTCACCTCGCTCCGCTCGCGATCCAGCTCCGGCACGTGCTCGGGCTCGTAGCCCAACCCGCGAAAGAACTGCTCGCTGTTGCTCACCGCGAACAAGGTCGACAGCTCACGACGCTGCGCCAGATCTTCCGCGGTGCGCACCAGCGCCGCGCCGATCCCCTGCCCTTGCGCGCCCGGATCCACTGCCAGCGACCGGATCTCCGCCAGGCTCGGCGCGTATTCCTCGAGGTGCACGCAGCCCACCACCACATCGTCGTCCGTGGCCACTAGAAAATCCGCGACGTGCTCGCGAATGAAATCGAGTGTCCGCGGCAGCAGCGTTCCGTCCGGCACATATAGGTCGATCAACGCCTTGATCGACGACGCGTCGGCGGTACGCGCAGGACGTACGTTCATGCCACGTTCTCCTTCGATGCCGGTCATGCTCGATGATGGGGCCGGTGCGCCGTGTCGCGTAGATCTTGCGCGCACCGCGCCCGCGCTATCAGCTATCTGGCTGCTGCGTCGATCCCGTTCGTCCCCGTCTGCCCGATCATCCATGTCTTCGCGCTTCCGTGCTGTACTGCTCCGCGCATCGCTCATGCTCGCGTGCGTCCCGTCGCTCGCGAGTGCCCAACAAATCGACTCGTCGCTCTTCGCCGGCCTCCACTGGCGCATGATCGGCCCGTATCGCGGCGGCCGTACGGTCGCGTCGATCGGCGTCCGCGGACAACCGAATCTCTTCTACGTCGCCGCCACCGACGGTGGCGTGTGGAAGAGCACGGACTACGGCCGCGTATGGACGCCAATCTTCGATCAGGAACCCATCGGCTCCATCGGCGCGCTCGCCGTAGCACCGTCCGATCCGAACATCATCTATGTCGGGAGCGGCGAAGGCCTGCAGCGCCCCGACCTCTCGATCGGCGACGGTCTGTACAAGTCCACAGACGCCGGCCACACCTGGACCCACTTGCCCGGGCTCCGCGACGGACAGCAAACCGCTGCCATCGCCGTCGATCCGCACGATCCCAACCGCCTCTTCGTCGCCATCCTCGGGCACCCGTACGGGCCTAACGCAGAGCGTGGCGTGTACCGCTCCACCGACGGCGGCGCCACGTTCGAAAAAGTGCTCTTTCACGACGAGAACACCGGCGCCGTGGCACTCGCGTTCGACCCGACCAACGCGCAGGTGATCTACGCGGTGCTGTGGGCCGCGCGCCAGGGTCCATGGGAGTACGACAACGCCTACGCCGGACCCGGCAGCGGATTGTACAAGTCGATCGACGGCGGCGCCACCTGGAAGCAGCTCACCGGCGGACTTCCCACACCTGCGCAGGGACTCGGCCGCATTGGCATCGCCGTGGCGCCGAGCGATGGCCATCGGCTGTACGCGATGGTGCAGGCGCCGCCGAAGTTGGGCGGCGTGTATCGCTCCGACGACGCCGGCGAATCGTGGACGCGCGTGAACGGCGAAGAACGCGTCTACGGCCGCGGCGACGACTTCGCCGAAGTGCAGGTGGACCCGACTAACGCAGACGAGATCTACGTCGCCAACACGTCGACCTACCGGTCGACCGACGGCGGTCACACCTTCACCGCGATCAAGGGCGCGCCCGGCGGCGACGACTATCACCGCATCTGGATCAACCCCGACAATCCGAAGATCATCCTGATCGGCAGCGACCAGGGCGCAACGATCACCGTGAACGGCGGCGAGACGTGGAGCTCGTGGTACAATCAGCCAACCGGGCAGATGTTCCACGTTGCCGCCGACAATCGATTCCCGTATCGCGTATACGGCGGGCAGCAGGAGAGCGGATCAGCCGGCGTCTCGAGTCGCGGGAACGATGGCGAGATCACGTTCCGCAATTGGCATCCCGTTGGCGTCGAGGAGTACGGATACGCCGTCCCCGATCCGCTGCACCCGGGCATCATCTACGGCGGCAAAGTGACGCGGTACGACGAGACCACGGGACAAGTGCAGGATGTAGGCCCCGTGGTACTGCGCAGCGGCGCGTACCGCTTCGATCGCACGGCACCGATCATCTTCTCGCCCGCCGATCCGCACGTGTTGTATTTCGCGGCGCAGGTGCTGTTCAAGACGACTAACGGTGGGCGTAGCTGGACCACAATCAGTCCCGACCTCACTCGCCCCGATCCGGGCGTGCCGTCGAGCCTCGGCGTGTACACCCAACAAGCGGCGCAGCACCCGCACCGCGGCGTGATCTATTCGATCGCACCATCGGCGCGCGATGCGAGTCTCATCTGGGTGGGTACGGACGATGGTGTGATCCAGCTGACGCGCGATGGCGGCGCGCACTGGCGCAACGTCACGCCGTCCGGCATGGAGGCGTGGAGCAAGGTCACGCAGATCGATGCGTCGCACGTCGACAGCACAACGGCGTACGCGTCGGCGTCGCGCCTCCGTGTGGACGACGTGCATCCGTACATCTACCGCACGCACGATGGCGGCAAGACGTGGCAGTCGATCACTATCGGCATCCCTGACGACGAACCGGTGAACGTCGTGCGCGAGGATCCCGTGCGCCGCGGCCTGTTGTACGCCGGCACGGAGCACACGGTCTACGTGTCCTTCGACGATGGCGCGCACTGGCAGTCGCTGCGGCTCGGCCTGCCGGTCACGTCGATCCGCGATCTCATCGTGCACGACAATGATCTCGTGATCGCGACGCACGGCCGCTCGTTCTGGGTGCTCGACGACATCGCGCCGCTGAGACAACTGGACGCACACGTGGCGTCCTCGCCGGCGTTCCTGTTCAAGCCCGCGCCCGCCTACCGCGTGCGCCGCGATGCGAATACCGACACGCCGCTTCCACCGGACGAGCCCTCCGGGCGCAATCCGCCCGACGGCGCGATCGTCGACTACTGGATCGGCGCCGGCTCGCCGCCTAACGCAGTATCGCTCGAGATCCTCGACGCGCGCGGCGCGCTGGTGCGCCGGTTCTCGAGCGCCGACGTCGCGCCGCCGCCGGACACGGAGCTCAACATCCCCACGTACTGGGTGAAGCCGTTCCAGCCGTTGTCGGCCGAGTCGGGCATGCACCGATTCGTGTGGGACCTGCACTACCCGCCGCCGGACGCGCTCGAGCACGAGTATCCCATCTCGGCGATCCTGCACGACACGCCGCGTACTCCGTTAGGCCCGAGCGTCCTTCCCGGCCGGTTCACCGTGCGCCTCACCGTCGGCGGCCGCACGTTCACCGAGCCCCTCGAGGTGCGCCTGGATCCGCGGGTGCAGACGCCGGAGGCCGCCCTCGCGCGCCAGCTCGCGCTCGCGCAGCGCATCACGAGCGCCATGCACCGCGACTATACGGCGCTCACCCAGGTGCGCGCGCTGCGTTCGCAATTGGCTGCACGGCGCAGGAGCGGCGGCGATTCGACGATAGCGATCTCGAAGATCATGGGGGGCATGGAAGACAGCCTCGCCGCGCTGGCGGGCGAGCGCCGCGGCGGGAGCGCGTCGCCTAACGAAGACAACCTCGTGCGCCTGAACGGCGACCTGCTCGCACTGCTCAATGTCATCGAGGGCGCCGACGCCGACCCGACCACACAGGCCGTGGCCGCGGTGCCCGCGATCGAACGCCGTCTGGATGCCGCGATCGCACGCTGGCAATCGCTCAAGACCAAGGAAGTGCACGCCCTCGACGTGCAGCTCGAGCACCGCCCGATACGGGTACTCAAGCTACCTGCGGATACGACCCATCACTGAGCGTCGCGCGCTGCGCGCTTGGCTTGCCGCGCACGCAGCTCCGGGTTGAGGCGGAAGAGCGTCGTGGTGTGTCCAATCACCTGCACCACGTCGGCGTGCGCCGCACGCGCGAGCTCCGCGGCCGCGTCCCGCGCCGCGACGTTCGCATTGCGCCCGATGTGGACCTTCACGAGCTCGCGCGCCCGGAATGCATCCTCGAGCGACTGCACCACGGCCGGCGTGATCCCGCCCGCGCCGACCGTCACCGTCGCGTCGAGATGATTGGCTTCGGCGCGCAGCGCCGCGCGCTCGCGGGACGAGAGCGCCACTGCCCGTCAGTCGCCCGCGGCCGCCGCCGCTTCCTCCGCCACGACGGGGACGTCGTCCGTTAGGCCGCGCTCGCGCGCCAGCTGCGCGATCCCCTCGTCGATCGTCCGCGAGTGGTGCATCGAGCAGAACTTGGGTCCGCACATCGCGCAGAACTCGGCGCTCTTGAAGTACTCCGCCGGCAGCGTTTCGTCGTGGTACTCGCGCGCGCGCTCCGGGTCGAGCGACAACCGGAACTGCTCGTTCCAGTCGAACGCGTACCGGGCCCGCGACAACGCGTCGTCGCGGTCGCGCGCGCCGGGCCGGCCGCGCGCGATGTCCGCCGCGTGCGCCGCGATCTTGTACGCGATCACGCCCTGGCGCACGTCCTCCGCGTTCGGCAGGCCCAGGTGCTCCTTCGGCGTCACGTAGCACAGCATGTCCGCGCCGTGCCACCCGATCATCGCTGCACCGATCGCGCTCGTGATGTGGTCGTATCCCGGCGCGATGTCCGTCACCAGCGGGCCCAACGTATAGAACGGCGCCTCGAGGCAGATCTCCTTCTGTTTGCGCACGTTCATCTCGATCTCCTGCATCGGGATGTGCCCCGGCCCTTCAACCATCACCTGGACGTCGCGCGCCCATGCCCGCTTGGTGAGCTCGCCCAACGTCTCGAGCTCGGCGAACTGCGCGCGGTCGCTCGCGTCGTGCACCGACCCCGGCCGCAAGGAATCGCCTAACGAGATGGTGACGTCGTACGTGCGCAGAATCTCGAGCAGGTCGTCGTACCGCTCGTACAGCGGATTCTGCCGCCGGTGGTGCATCATCCACACCGCGTGCAGCGAACCGCCGCGGCTCACGATCCCCGTCACACGCCCATACACGAGCGGCAGGTGCTCGAGCAGAATACCGGCATGGACGGTCATGTAGTCCACGCCCTGCCGCGCCTGATGCTCGATCACGTCCAACAGATCGTTCGCCGTGAGCTCCTCGAGCTCCTTGCCCATCAGCACCGCTTGATAGATCGGCACCGTCCCGATCGGCACGGTCGACGCGCCGATGATCGCCTCGCGCACTGCGTCGATGTCTCTGCCCGTCGACAAATCCATGACGGTGTCCGCGCCATAGCGCACGGCGAGATGCAGCTTCTCGAGCTCTTCCTCGATCGACGATGTGACCGCCGAGTTCCCGATGTTCGCGTTGATCTTCACGCTCGCGACTTTCCCGATGCACATCGGCTCGAGCTTCCCCGCGAGATGCCGCACGTTCGCCGGAATGATCAGCCGGCCGCGCGCGACTTCGCTGCGCACCTCCTCCACATCGAGCCCCTCACGCCGCGCCACCACGCGCATCGCGTCGGTGGTCTCGCCATTCCGCGCCGCGGCCATTTGCGTGCTGTACGAACTCATGTCGGTCTCCATACGTCGATTCTTTGAACTTAGAAGTCTTCCCAGGCAAATCCACTCATTACATAGGTCAACCTTTTCTTCCCGAGATCCAGCCGCAGCAGCACCGTTCCACCCGTGAGCTCGCCGCGTCCGATCGCCGACACGTCATCCACCTTGTCTCCATCCACGTCGAGCGCCCGGATCGCATCGTGCACCTTGAACCGGATGTCCGCGACGTGCAGCGGCACCACGCGTCCCGTCGTGTCGATCAACACCGCGAACTCGCGCGTGTATCGGTTTACGTCGGCCGCGGAATTTGCAAACAGCAACACGTGCGCCGAGCCGAAGCAGCCGTATATCTGAGACGACGTCAGCTTGCGACCCTTGAGCACGTCGGGCGGCATACGCGCCGTGTCGCCCTGCAAGATGAGCATCAGCGAGTCACGGACAGCCGCCGCGCGCGCCAGCATCGTCGAATCGACGGGACCGCGGTGCGCGCAGCTGTCCACCGCCGGCGCCGCGGCGCTGTCGCTGTCCGCGCGCACGGCCAGCGCCACCAGCGTCAGCTTCTCGCGCGCCAGACTGTCTACGTTAGGCGGAACCTGGAGCGTGGCCACGATGCGGCCGTGCCACTGGTCGAAGCCGGTCACAGTCGCATCACTCGAGCCCCACGGACCGTGCAGCACGAAATGATCGCCCACCTTCACCGGCGACATCTGCTGCACCGCCGCGTGATACGCCGCGAGCCGCGCTTTCCCTTTGAGCTTGGCGTCGACGCGGCCGATGTCCAACAGCAGATGCTTCGCGCGCGACGCCGCGAGAAACGTGGTTTGAAACGTCGCGAGAAACGTCATCTGGTTCGCGATCGAATCAGCGAGCGGCGGCAGTTGTCCGATCTGCTCGATGCCCGCGCCGCGCACGCGCGTCGTGTCCTCCACGTGCACGGTCGCGTTCGCGTTCTGTCCCGCTGTGTCGGCGCCAGAGTCCGTCGAAAGCGTGTCGGCAACACTCGTACTCTCTACCACCACCGGTTCGGGTCGAGCGCGTGCCGCGGGCTTTTTGTCTCCGCCGCCGCACGCAGCGAGCGACAGCGCCGAGCCCGATAAGAGGAGGCCGGCGTACCGGTGAGCTGCGCGGATTGAAAAACGGGGTTGAATCAAGACCACCACAGATCGCAAACAGAGGGAGAAAACAGGGCGTTCTGTCACGCACTGTCATGGAAAATGCGAGCGGACGCCGCGAACCTCAACGCCACCGCCCCGCTATCGCCTACCTCCGCTCCGCCAATGTTGCCACGCCGTCCGATCGAGCGTTAATACGATGCGGACTGCCCGCACTGGCGCGGCGCCTGGACCAGGCTCTGGGACTGGCAATGCCGGACGGCCGGTTGGTCGCGGACACCGCTGTCCCGCCGGATGGGTCCGCCGTGACGTGGCCGGTGTGCATTCGCGTGATACTCCGCCATCCTTCGTGGGTATATCAGGACGCACGAGCATCACATCACAAATGCTGAACAGCAGACTGTCGACTGGAGAATCCGCCGATGCCGTTTCTTGAGCTCGAAGGTGTGCCCGACCTCGAGGACAACCCGCGCGAATTGAATGGAGACCTCGTGGTGGGCAGCGGCTCGCAGGCCACGTGGCGACTCACCGGCCGCGATCTCGCGGCGCGGCACTTTCGCGTGCAGACCCAATCGGACGGTGCGCGCATCGTCCCGGCCTCAGCGCAGAACATAGTCGTCCTGAACGATTCGCAGGCGCCCACGGAAGGCGCCACGCTCAACTCGGGCGACGTGATCGCCGCGGGCTCCGCACGCTTCGTCTTCCTCGAAGAGAAGGACTCGCCCCGCCCTGAGCCGCTCGGCGACCCGCCGGCATCGTACTTGATCGACTCAAACGCGCGCCGCGGGTACGCGCTTCGGAAACGCGTCTTGCAGATCGGACGGGAGATCGGCTGCGGCATCGTGCTCAAGGATCCGACCGTATCCCGCTTCCACTGCGACGTGAAGTCGGAAGGCGGACAGTTCGTGATCTACTCGATGGGCTCCACCGGTACGCGCGTGAACGAAGCGCCGGTTGGCACGCCACGGATGCTGGTCGAAGGCGACCGCATCGCGATCGGCGAGACAACGTTCACATTCACGCGGCGCCAGCTGCCGCCCGGCATCAGCCTGGTCCAGTTCGAGGATCACGCCGACGACTCGTTCAGCCGTCGTAATACAGTCCTGCTGGATCGCGTGGTGACGAGCGAGTCGCGAAAGTACACGCACGGCGCCAAGCGCCCGCGGAACCCGCTCATTCCCTGGGTCATCGGCCTGGGCGCCATCGTGGCCTTGCTGGTGTTTTTCGTAGCGTTCAAGCGCTAGAAAGGCCGGCTAAGTCGCACGACATCAAGTAGTTACAATTCGGACCAAAATTGCCACATTATCTTGACAATCCCGATAGATTCACTTAGGATTGCAAGACCGAGTGTGGAGTGATGTCGTGTTGCACCATGATCTACAACTCGCTGCCGGCGGCCCAAAGGGTACGCGGGCAGCAATTCTCATCGAGCTCAAGCGTGCGCCTGCCGCGGCTGGCCGCCTCACCGCGGCCGACCTCGCGGAACGGCTCGGCGTGTCGCTCAACGCGGTGCGACACCACCTCAGGGAGCTCGAGTCCGAACAACTAGTCGAATACGATCGGGAGCGCCGTGGTGTCGGTGCGCCTGCCTTCGCGTATCGGCTAACTGAGCGCGGCGAAGCGCTGTTCCCGCGACGTTACGAGGGCACCCTGCTACAATTGCTCGAGCAGGTTGAGCGCCGCGACGGACGCGAGGCCGCAGTCTCGATGCTCGAGTCCCAGTTCGACACGATCGCCGAGCGCCTCGAGCCTGCGCTTGCGGGCGCGTCGCCGCAGAATCGCCTCGAGCTCGTCACGCGCGCCATGGCTAACGAAGGCTTCATGACCGAGTGGCGCGAGACGCCCGACACGACCGACGTGGTGTCGCACAACTGCGCCATCCTCGCCGTGGCCGAGCGCTTTCCTGAGCTCTGCGAAGCCGAGCGTCGCTTTTTGACGCGAGCACTCGATGCATCGGTAAACCGCGTGTCGCACATCTTGAATGGTTGCGGCGCCTGCGAATACAGCGTGCGGTTCCGGAATGCCGGGGCCGTCACGAACAAGGAGACGTGATGAGCAGCTCGATCGAGAACCTGGTCAATCGCGAATACAAGTTCGGTTTCGTCACCGATATCGAGGCGGACACCATTCCGCCGGGACTCGGCGAGGACACCGTCCGCGCGATTTCCGCGAAGAAGCAGGAGCCCGAGTGGCTGCTCGAGTGGCGGCTCAAGGCGTATCGGCGCTGGACCACCATGCGCGAGCCGCATTGGGGCAACGTTCGCTACGAGCCCATCGCCTACCAGGACCAGGTCTACTACTCGGCGCCCAAAACGCGCAAGCCGTTAGGCAGCCTGGACGAGGTCGACCCCAAGCTCCGCGAGGCGTACGACAAGCTCGGCATTCCGCTCAAGGAGCAGCAGATCCTGGCCGGCGTCGCCGTGGACGCGGTGTTCGACAGCGTGTCGGTAGGCACCACGTACCGCGAACAGTTGGCCAAGTTAGGCATCATCTTCTGCTCGTTGGGCGAAGCGGTGCGCGAACATCCGGACCTCGTGCGCAAGTACCTCGGCTCCGTCGTGCCCTACAGCGATAACTTCTATGCGTCGCTCAACTCGGCGGTGTTCTCCGACGGCTCGTTCGTGTACGTGCCGCCCGGCGTGCGGTGCCCCATGGAGCTATCCACGTACTTCCGGATCAACGCCGAGAATACAGGACAGTTCGAGCGCACGCTCATCATTGCCGACGAGGGGGCGTACGTGAGCTACCTCGAGGGATGCACGGCGCCCAAACGGGCCACGCACCAGTTGCACGCGGCGGTGGTCGAGTTGGTTGCGCTCGCGAATGCGACCGTGAAGTACTCCACCGTGCAGAACTGGTACGCGGGCGATGAAGAAGGACGCGGCGGCATTTTCAACTTTGTCACCAAGCGCGGCAAGTGCGCCGGTGCCAACTCGAAGATCTCGTGGACGCAGGTCGAGACCGGCTCCGCCATCACGTGGAAGTATCCGAGCGTGATTTTGCAGGGCGACAACTCG
>DATJET010000005.1:0-5426 GCA_035496295.1 Gemmatimonadaceae bacterium | reverse complement strand
GAGGGTTCGTTGAGCACGATCCCCTCGCCCTTCACGTAGATGAGGGTGTTCGCCGTACCGAGGTCGACGGCGATCGCGTTTGCGGGGAAGAGGGATCCCGCTTTGAAGAGGGGCCAGCGCATCAGAAAACCAGTCTAGCGTTCCTGGCGGAACGCGGTGAGCGGCGGGGGGGAAGTAGCACGGTCGCGGTTAAACTAGTCGCGCAGACAAATTGCAGCAAGGTGTTGGCTTGACAGTACCTAGCGTGTGTCGATAAGCTCGCGCGCATGAGCGGCGCCCCTCAGAATCGTGCCCCATCATCGTCGTCTGTTCCCCGGCGCGCCGCAGAAGTCGCGATCGTCGACCCATCGGTCTGCGATGCTTGCGGACTCTGCTTACCGCTTTGCCCGCCCGCCGCGATCATGCTCCGTCGGGAAGGGCTCCATATTGACGATTCAACTTGCACCGGGTGTCGCAAGTGCATCGCGCCCTGTCCGGTGGGTGCGCTCGCCATGATTTCGCGAGAGTCGGTCCTGACGACGAACGCCGCGCCTGCGTGAGCACACGTCGCTGCGACGTACTCATCGTGGGCGCAGGACCGGCTGGATTGATTGCCGCGCGCGAGCTCGCGGCCGCCGCGCCGGACCTCGACGTGATGGTGCTCGAACGCGACCGCGCCGTGGGCGCGCCGGTCCGCTGTGGCGAGGGCGTGGGCCACGGCGGCGTCGCCGAGTTCATGGACCCGACGGGCGCGCCGTGGGTCTCGCGACGAATCACGCGGGTCGTATTCATCGCCCCCGACGGCACGCACGTGCGCGTCGCCGAAGGAGACGTGGGATACGTGCTCGATCGGTCGCGCCTCGAGCCCGCGATCGCCGAGCAAGCCGGCCGATATGGGGCCGAGATCGTGATCGGCACCGAGGCCACGGGCGTCTCTCGCACGCAAAGCGGTTGGCGTGTGGCGACTCGCGGACCAACCGGCACGGGCAGCGTGGATGCTCGACTGGTGATTGCGGCCGATGGCGTGGAGAGTATGGTGGGCCGCTGGGCCGGACTCGACACGCGCGTAGCGGCTCGCGACATGGAGAGCTGTGCCCAATACATCGTGGGGGGCATCGCGTTCGATCCCGACGCGATCTATCTGCACTTCGGCAGCGAGATCGCACCTGGCGGATATGCCTGGGTGTTCCCCAAGGGTGTCGGCGTCGCCAACGTCGGACTCGGTATCGTCGCCTTACGCGGCGAGCGCGGACGGAGCGCGCGCGCCTACCTCGACCGGTACCTCGAGTCCTATTTCCCAACCGGCGTGCGAACCGGATACACCGTGGGCGGCGTGATCGTGTCGCCGACGCTGGCGCGCACGGTGACCGACGGCATGATCCTCTGCGGCGACGCGGCGCACATGATCAATCCGCTCTCGGGCGGCGGGATCGTGAACGCGATGAAAGCCGGCCGGCTGGCAGCCCGCGTGGCCGACGCTGCTCTTCGTGCCGGCGATACGAGCGCCGCACGCCTCGCGCAGTACCACGCGGAGTGGATGCGTCTGTTGGGCGACGACCACGTGCGATTCTATCGCATCAAGGAAGCGTTGGCGCGGTTCGACGACGCGTTCTTCAACCAGCTCGCTCGATCGGCTAATCGAATTCCCGAACACCACCGAACATTGCGTAAGATCTTTGCGCGTGCGCTCGTCAGACATCCAGCGCTGCTTCCAGTGGTCGCCAAGTATTTCGTCTAGGCGGTCCCAAGATCGCCTCGTAGGCTCCTCTGTAGTTGTCCAAAATGATAACGAAGGGGATATGAGGGATGGGGAAGATTGCCTCGACGCGAGGGAAGGTGTGTCGCCTAACGCGCGGGGGCTGGCATTTACGCTCATGTGGAAACGGACACGACCGGACACTAGGGACACGACCGGACCACTCGCTGCGACGGGTGGTCCATCTCAATTGGCTGGCCAAAGCGCTTGTGTTTTTGTAAACAACAAAAACGAGACTTGGACCGCGTGAGACGAGGTATGTCCTACAGCAGAACGGTCTGGTCGTGTCCGTTGTGTCCGGTCGTGTCAGTTTCCACGTGAGCGTAGATGCCGGCGCTCGTGCGTCAATCGACACACTACCTCGATGTCGAGGCAATCGTCCCCATCCTTTGCATCCCTCTTGTT
This sequence comes from Gemmatimonadaceae bacterium, assembly GCA_035496295.1. Taxonomy (GTDB): domain Bacteria; phylum Gemmatimonadota; class Gemmatimonadetes; order Gemmatimonadales; family Gemmatimonadaceae; genus JADGGM01. Next base: position 3,286 of record DATJET010000005.1, on the reverse strand, counting down.
ATCCTTTTGGACAACTACAAAGGAGCTCGACGCGCGAGTCTGGCAACATCCTGCTCGCCTAACGCACCACGGACACTACGTCGCGTGAGACTCGGCCGGAGAAGTCGGAGCCGGCGCGGCGTTGAATGATCGACGTGCCGACGGCGCACCGGTTGGCGATGAGGCCCGCAATTGACTCGAGTGGAGCGAGCGCGCCGAAACCGGGTGTCGGCGGCGACCACATGTATACCGGATGTCGTGGGACGGCGAACAGATCGCCGGTCCAGCTCCAAGCACGACCGATCGTGAAGGCGAGGTCGTAGCCCTCGCGTTGGGCGATCGCGTGCTCGCGCGGGGCGTGGGCGCCGAATGGCCAACTGAGGGTGCGCGAGTCTATGTCGAGCGCGGCGCGCAGATCGGCGCGCGAACACGCGAGCTCGTGCGCCACTTCGCACTCCGCGAGCCACGGGAGACGTGGGTGCGTCGCGGTGTGCGAGGCGAACTCGATGCCGCGCGATTGCCAGCGTCTCATGTCGCGCCACGCGAGGTGCGCGAACCGGCGGCCGCCGTACGCCACGTCCCACCGGTTGAGCTTGCCCGCGTAGTCGGTGACGACGAAGCAGATGGCGGTGAAACCATGCGCCGCGAGCACCGGGAACGCGTGGTCGCGCAGCGCCCGGTAGCCATCGTCGAACGTGATGACGATTTCGTCAGGCGAAGGACGCCGAGCGCCGGTTAGGCAGGCACGCAGCCGGTCCAGCGAGAGCGTGGTACAACCCCGGCGGGCGAGCCGCTCGATCTGTCGCGCAAACCGCCCGGGCGACAGGCGCGTGATGCCTAACTCGACGCGCCGGTCGACCTTGTGGTAGCACAGGATGCACGGCAGCGTCACGCCAACGCGCCTTCCACCGGCGTGTAGTCCAGACCGAAGGCTTCCGCGACCGCCGGGTAGACGACCTTCCCGTCCACCACGTTCAGCCCCTTGGCCAGCGACGCGTTCTCGCACAGCGCGCGCTTCCAGCCCTTGTTCGCCAGCTGCAGCGCGTACGGGAACGTTGCGTTGGTCAGCGCGAGGGTCGACGTGCGCGGCACGCCGCCCGGCATGTTCGCGACGCCGTAATGGATCACCCCGTCCACCACGTACACCGGATTCTCGTGCGTCGTCGCGTGGATCGTCTCCACCGAACCGCCCTGGTCGATCGCCACGTCCACGATCACCGAGCCGGGCTGCATGATCTTCAAGTCTTCTTTGCGCACGAGGCGCGGCGCCTTCGCGCCTGTCACCAGCACGGCGCCCACCACGAGATCCGCCGTCGCGATCTGCTCGAGGATCGTGTGCCGGTTGGAGTACACCAGCGTCACGTTGGCCGGCATCACATCGGAGAGATACCGCAACCGCTCGAGCGAGATGTCGAGAATCGTGACTTTGGCGCCCAAGCCCGCCGCCATCTTGGCCGCGTGCGTACCCACCACGCCGCCGCCCAGGATCACCACCTTGCCCGGCGGCACGCCGGGGACGCCGCCCAACAACACGCCGCGCCCGCCGTGCAGCTTCTCGAGGTAGCGTGCACCCTCCTGCACCGCCATGCGGCCCGCCACCTCGGACATCGGCGTCAGGAGCGGCAGCTCTCCGTTAGGCAGCTGCACCGTTTCGTACGCAATGCACGTGGCGCCGCTCTGCATGTGCGCGCGCGTCAACCGCTCGTCCGCCGCGAAATGGAAGTACGTGAAGATGGTCTGCCCCTTCCGCATCCGCTTCCACTCGACCTCGATCGGCTCCTTCACCTTCATGATCATGTCGGCCTGCTTCCAGACCGCATCGGCTTCCGGCGCGATCGACGCGCCCGCCTTCACGTACAGATCGTCCGAGAAGCCGCTGCCGTCACCCGCCGATTTCTCGACGAGCACTGTGTGACCGCTCGCGACCAGGGACTCCGCGCCCGCCGGCACCAGCGCGACGCGGTTTTCGTTCGTTTTGATCTCTTTCGGAACGCCGATGAGCATGGATCGAGATAGTGGATTACAGGTTGTCGGAAAATGAAAGACGAGTGGCCGACGGCGGATGCTACCAGTCGCCGCCGCCCAACGCCAGCACGGTCTGCCGGTCCGGATCGAAGTATGCCGCGGACACCTCCGCGACCGACTCCGGTGTGATTGCTTCGATCAGCGCCAGCACATCGTCGAGCGAGCGGAACGGCTCGTCGTAGAGCGCCACGCCGGCAGCACGATACATCCGTGACGACGGGCTTTCCAGCGACAGCGTGACCTGCCCTTTGAGCTGACTCTTCCCTTCCGCGATTTCTTCCGCTGTCAGGCTCTCGGCTGTGAGTCGAGCCAACTCGTCGCGGATGGCACCACGCGCCTGCACCGCCGTCTCCGGCGCCGTGCCCACATACACGCCGTGCGAGCCGGTCTCGGGATGGAAGTTCTGGAAGGAGTAGACCGAGTAGGCGAGACCGAGCTCTTCGCGCACGCGCTGAAACAGCCGCGAGCTCATTCCGCCGCCCAATACCGTGTCGACCAACACGACGGCATAGCGGCGCGGGTCGCTGTGCGCCACCGTCGGCGAGCCGAACACGATGTGCGTCTGCGCGCCATCGCGCGGCACGTGACGCTCCAACGGCGGCGCCGGTGTGAGCGCCGGCGTTTCGAGCGGTGCGGCGTCGCCTTGCTCCACGGATGCCCAACCGGTCTGCTCGAGGATCTCGAGCAGCCGATCGTGATCGACGTTGCCGGCGGCAGCCAGCACGACCTGCGGCGGGTGATACGCGCGCGTGTGCAGCTCGCGCAGCTCGCGCACGCCGAGCGCGCTCACCGTCTCGCGCGTGCCGAGGATCGAATAGCCGTAGGGATGCGCGCCCCACATGGCTTCATTGTGTAGCTCGAACACGAGGTCGTCGGGCGTGTCCTCCACCATGCCGATTTCTTCGAGCACCACCTTGCGCTCGAGTCGCAGGTCCTCGGCGCGCAGGAGCGGCCGGAACACGAGGTCGCCGATCACGTCCGCGGCTTGCGGCAGGTGTTCGTCGAGCACGCGCGCCTGGTAGGACGTGTGCTCGCGCGCCGTGTACGCGTCGAGCGATCCGCCTAACACCTCGAGCGACAGCGCGATCTCGCGCGCCGAGCGCGAGCGGGTGCCCTTGAACACCATGTGCTCGAGCAGGTGCGACACGCCCATGCGGTCGCGCGGCTCATGGACCGACGCGGCGCGCACCCAGGCCCCGAAACTGACCGACCGCACTCCCGGCATGTATTCCGAGAGCACGGTCAGTCCGTTGGGCAAGGTCGTGCGGCGCAGTCCCGTGTC
>DATJET010000004.1:0-3414 GCA_035496295.1 Gemmatimonadaceae bacterium | reverse complement strand
GTGTACGAGTGCCCGTGGAACAGCGTCTGGCGGCGGTCCTGGCTGCGGAATCCCTCGAAGATGCGCTCGGTCGTGACGGTGGCGCCGAGGGGAAGCGCGCCTCCCGTTAGGCCCTTGGACAGACACATGATGTCGGGAGCGACCCCGGCGCGCGCACATGCGAAGAGTGGTCCCGTGCGGCCGAATCCGGTGAGCACTTCGTCGGCGATGAGCAGGACGTGCCCCTTGGCGCAGCATTCGGCGAGCGCGCGCAATGTGTGTTCCGGCCACATGCGCATCCCGCCGGCGCCGAGCAACAGCGGCTCGACGATGAGCGCGGCGAGGTCGGAGCCTCGCCGATCAATGAGCGCGCGCAGGGCAGCGACGGTATCGCCGTCCACCGGATCGGGCAGTCGTTCGACGGCCCACAGGCGATCGGCGAATGGATCCGTGAACGTGCCGCGCGCGCTGACGCTCATGGCGCCGAACGTGTCGCCGTGGTATGCGTGCTCGATGGCGGCGATGAGGGGGCGTTGCTCGTCGCGGTTGCGCCAGAACTGGAGCGCGGCTTTGACCGCGACCTCGACGGCGGTCGAGCCGTCGTCCGAGAAGAACACGCGCGTTAGGCCCGGCGGCAGCACGTTCACGAGCTCGGCGGCCAAGCGGGCGGCAGGTTCGTGCGTGCATCCGGCGAAGATCACCTGCTCGAGCGTGCGGGACTGCTCGGCGATGGCGTCAGCGATCGCGGGGTGGCAATGGCCGTGGAGCGTGACCCACCATGACGAAATCGCATCGAGGAGGACGCGGCCGTCGGCGGTGTGGAGACGCGCACCCTCGGCGCGAACGATCGGAACGGGGAGCGGTGCGGTGGCGTGCTGTGTGTACGGGTGCCAGACGTATCGCGCGTCGAGCGCGGTCCACTCAGCGGCTGTCACGTGGCGTGGCGCGGCAGCAGGTCGCGGAGCGCGCCCATGAGGCGCGCGATCTGCTCGGCCGTGTGCGCGGCGCTCGCCGTGATCCGGAGGCGCGAGCTGCCTAACGGAACCGTCGGCGGCCTAACCGCGCCCACCAGCAGGCCGCGTTCTCTGAGGGCGGCGCCCAAGCGCGCGGTCTCGGCGGCCTCGCGGATGATCACGGGCACGATATGTCCGTCGGCTTCGCCGGTTGGCTCGTGGCCGAGCTCGCGGAGGCCGTCGCGGATGGCACGCGCGTTGGCGCGCAGTTGGTCGCGCCGCCACGGCTCGGCTTCGACGATGCGCAGCGCTTCCAGCGTGCCAGCGGCGAATGCCGGCGGCGCCGCGGTGGTGAACACGAACGCGCGCGCGCGGTTGAGCAGCCAGTCGCGGAGGGGCTGCGAGCCGGCGATGAACGCGCCCGTCGTTCCAATAGCCTTGCCAAGGGTCCCCATGTTCACGTCGATCTGATGGTCGACGTTCCAGCGCTCGGCGGAGCCGCGGCCGTGCGCGCCTAACAGACCGGTGCCGTGGGCGTCGTCGACGTAGGTGAACGCGGCATGCTCGCGCGCGAGCGCGACGAGCGCATCGAGTGGAAAGAGATCGCCGTCCATCGAGAACACGGCGTCCACGACGATCCATCGACGACCATTGTGCTGCGCGTCGTCGTTGAGCATGTCGTCGAGACGTTCGACGTCGAGGTGCGGAAAGATCTTGACGTCGGCGCGCGAGAGGCGGCAGCCGTCGATGAGCGAAGCGTGGTTGAGCGCGTCGGCATAGATGATGTCGCCCCGCGATGCCAACGCGGGAATCGCGCCGGTGTTCGCTGCGTATCCACTGGCGAAGAGGAGCGCAGCCTCGGTCCCCTTGAACCTCGCGAGCGCTGCCTCGAGCTGCTCGTGCAACTCGTTCGTACCCGAGATGAGGCGCGCAGCGGCAGCGCCGGTGCCTTCGCGCTCGAGCGCCGCCGAGATCGCACTGGCGATCCGCTGATCACCGGCGAGGCCGAGGTAATCGTTAGACGAGAAGTCGATGGCGGGTCGCCCTTCGGCGGACACAGCAGCACCGCGACGTGCGCGCACGGGATGCGTCTCGCGCCGGAGATCCGCGTGATCGAGCACGGCGAGATCGCGGCGGAGCATGGCATCGAGCGTCCTCGAAGACGGCGCAGTCGCATGAAATCGCATGGTGCGGAGACTATGCGCCTCGATGACGCGCGGTCAAGCGTCTGCGGGGTCTTGTATTGACGTCGACAGGACCTCCGGGTAGCATCGCGAAATGGGGTGTGCACGCACGGTGGTTGCGTGCGATGCGACCGGGAATCTCGTCGTGCGAGCATGGAGTCGATCAAATGAGTGGCGACGTGACGCGCCGGGAGTTCGTGATCGGGACAGCGGCCGCAGCCGCGGCTGCGACAATCTGGCCGCGCAGTGCACTGGCCGAACGAGGTCGGCCGTGGATGTCACCGGGCGCGACCGATCCAATCATCGCGCAACCGTTCGATCTCGCTCGCGTGCAGCTTGCACCTGGGCCGTTTCTCGATGCCGCGCAGATCGCGCACCGTCATCTCCTGAGCGTCGATCCGGACCGCCTGCTGCACATGTTCCGCATCACGGCTGGTCTCGCGTCGTCGGCCCAACCGCTCGGCGGGTGGGAGGCGCCGGTGAACGAGCTGCGCGGACACTATACGGGTCACTTCATGTCGGGGTGTGCGCTCATGAGCACGAGCATGCGCGATCCCGAGCTGCGCACGCGCGGCGCGTACGTGGTGAGCGTGCTGGCACAGTGCCAACAGGTGCACGGCAACGGCTACGTGAGCGCCTTCCCCGAAGCGTTCTTCGACCGGCTGCGCGAAGGCAAGAACGTGTGGGCGCCGTTCTACACGATCCACAAGATCATGGCCGGCTTGTTGGACACGTACACGTACACGGGCAACGCGCAGGCGATGACGGTGTTGACGGGCCTGGCGGCGTGGACGCGCGGCTGGGCCTCTCCGTTAGGCGATGAAGAGATGGCGCGCGTGCTGGAGCGCGAGTACGGCGGGATGAACGAGGTGTTGTACAATCTGTCGGCGGTGACGGGCGACGCGCAGTGGGCGCATCTCGCACACCGGTTCGATCACGAGCGCGTGTTCGCACCGCTCGCGATGGGCCGCGACGAGCTGAAAGGGCTGCACGTCAACACGACGATTCCCAAGATCATCGGCGCGGCGCGCCGCTACGAACTGGTCGGCGATGCGCGCTCCCACGCGGTGGCGGACTATTTCTGGCGCGAGGTCACCGGCCATCGCGCGTACTGTACCGGCGGCACGAGCAACGGTGAAGGCTGGCAGGCCGAGCCTGACGTGTTGTCGACGCAGCTGAGCGGATACACCCAAGAGTGCTGTACGACGTACAACATGCTCAAGCTGACGCGGCACGTGTTCGGGTGGACGGCCGATCCGCGGTGCGCCGATTTCTACGAGCGCGCGCTGTTCAACGGC
>DATJET010000003.1:0-6336 GCA_035496295.1 Gemmatimonadaceae bacterium | reverse complement strand
CGCCTCCACACCAGTCGAGATGGTCATCATCGCCTGCTTCTCGACGGCAGACAGGTACGGCCCGTACGCGCCGACATTCTGCCGGCGGATTCGATCGAGCAACCGGATCGCGCGCGGCCGCGGCGCGATCCCCATCTCCATTGGCGTGGCGATCACCCAATTCTCGTTCGTGATCCAGCCGCGGCTGGTGTCCGGCATCGCGGCGAAGCGACGCGCGAGCTGTTCATAGTAGCCGATGAGCTGCGTGTCGCGCGGTGTGAGCGTGTCCTCGCCGAGGCGAATCTGCTTGATCGCGCCTTGGGCCGCGCTCACGGCCTGTGCGCGCGTACCATAGAAGTCGGCGTACGACGCGCGATCGTCGAGCCAGAAGCGATCGTTGATCTTCTCTTTCAGTTGCGACGCGAGGGCGTCGTACCGCGCTGCTCCGGCGGAGTCATGCACGAATGTGGCGACGCGACTCGTCTCCTCCAACGCCTGCTGCGTGTACACCGCCGCATCGATCAACTCGGCGTTGAGACCGAGCACCTCCATGATCCCGTAGCCTTCCGGCAACAGGTCGCCATTCGTGTCTGCGTCCGTTAGGAGCCAGTGGAGGCTCTTCTGCATCGCCGGATACATCTCGCGCGCGAACGCCGCGTCGCCTGTCCACACAATGAGCTGGCCGACCGCCATGACGTACTGCGCCGTCTCCTGCGTGTTGCCGTGGTTGGACACGAATCCGTTCGTCGTCACTTCGTGCACGATGCGTCCGTTGCCGTTCGCCTTCATGGACTGACGCCACAGGAGGCGGAGCGTCTCCTTCGCGAGATCCAAGTCGCCCGAAGCCATGAGGGCCTGCACGGTGTACATGTCGGGGAACCACCACGGATACTCGGGGAGTCCGCCGCCGAACCCGCGGCCCATACCCGGCACGTCGCGCACGAGCCACTCCGTGTTGATCCGCACCCAATCGTAGGCCTGCTGCAACCGTCGGTCGGGAATGCGGATTCTCGCCTCCGTTAGGAGTGCCGCGTACCGGGCTTTCTTCTCGTCGAGGAGACGCGTGTGCGTCTTCGCCACCCGCGCAAAGGTGCGCAGCGCGGACGCCTCGTCGGTGGGTGATCCCGCGATGACGAAGGTCAGTGTCGAGCTCCCGTGCGGCGCGACCGCAAGCGTGTAGCGCGACGCCGCTGTGACGCCAAGGCCAGCAGTGTGCATCGGTTCCGGATGGGCCACGAGCTGGGCCGTCCGAGCAGTCGCGCCCCAGATGCAGAACCACGGATTGCGCGTGTCGCGGGCGACGAAAACCTGTCGAGAGGGTTGCCAGGTGACGGTGTCCGGAGCGTCATGGATGCCTAAACTGTCCGACATCCACACCGGGAGCAGGTCCGTTTTCACCGTTAGCTCGAGGCTCAACCGCCTCGAGCGCGCACTCGCGTTGCGGACCGTGTACCGCACGACCAGCGCGTCCTGGCCGTCGGGGCTGAACTCGAACCGCTCGACCGTCACACCGTCGAGCACGGGTCCGTAGTCGAACCGGCTGCCATAGGGAAAGGCGACGAAGTCGGCGCTCTCGGCGAGCACGGTGTCCCGACGACTAACGACATCCGTTAGGCTGGCCGAAAAGCCATCGATGAGCTTGATGGGCTGCAGCCAGAGCCCGCCCATCTCTCCCCGCACGTGACCGCCCTGATCGGGGAAGGCTCCGTCCTGCGTGCCGATGAGATACGTCCGGTCACCGGCGGTGACGTACGGCTCGTGTTTGTTCTGTCCGTGATTGCTCAGACCCGCGAGCGCGGGCAGGGCGATGGCCTGCTGGCACGGCGCGACGACGGCGCTCGCAAGCACGAGCGCGGCTGCAAGAACGGAAGCGCCGCGGCGCCGGCCAAAACAAAAAAGCGCCTGCAACGCAGGCGCACCGCGATGGACGGTTGTGTTCACGCTCCCCGCCACTTCCAACCTATAGCGCCACAAGGGGCTTGCGGCAAGCCCCGGGTGCGTGGGTAAAGTCGCGGACTTCTGATACCGACTGGAGTGTGACGATGACAGATCATGCAGTATTGATTGCCGGCGGAGGTCCGACGGGAATGATGTTGGCGGCCGAGCTCGCGCTGGCGAAGATCGACGTCGCGGTCATCGAGCGACGAACGAGCCACGAGCTCATCGGCGCGCGCGCTGGCGGTCTGCACTCGCGCACCATCGAAGTACTCGATCAGCGGGGTGTCGCGGACCGGTTCGTCTCAGCGGGGACGAAGTATCCGGCCGTGATGTTCCACCAGATCCCGTTGTCGATCAGCGACTTCCCCACACGGCGCAACTATACCCTCGGGCTATTTCAGAACCACATCGAGCGAATTCTTGCCGTGTGGGTGGGCGAGCTGCCGGTGACGTTCTATCGCGGGCGCGACGTGACGGGTTTCACCCAGAACGAAGAGGCTGTCACCGTCGAGCTGTCCGATGGCCAATGCCTAACGGCGGGATATCTCGTTGGCTGCGACGGAGGACGCAGTGTGATCCGGAAGGCCGCCGGCATCGACTTTGCCGGGTGGGATGCGACGAGGAGCTGGTTGATCGCAGAGGTCTCGGCGTCCGAGGAGCCGGTATGGGGCTTCCGCCACGACGCCGTTGGCACGCACGCGATCGGCAAGGCGGATGATGGGCGGCCGCGCATCGTGCTAACGGAACAGCAGGCAGGATCGGCCGGCGAGCCGACGTTGCACGATGTCAGGCAAGCGCTGATCGCCGCGTACGGCACGGACTTCGGGATCCACAGTCCCACTTGGATCACCAGGTTCACGGACATGGCTCGGCAGGCGACATCGTATCGCGAACGACGAGTGCTGGTCGCCGGCGACGCTGCGCATGTGCATGCACCGGTGGGCGGACAGGGCCTCAACATCGGTGTGCAGGATGCGGTGAATCTCGGATGGAAGTTGGCGCAGGTGGTCAAGCGCACGTCGCCGGCGAGCCTTCTCGATACCTATCACGCCGAGCGTCACCCGGTAGCGGCTCGAGTGCTGCGGTGCACGATGGCGCAAGTCGCGTTGAGCCGCCCCGACGATCGCAGCAAAGCCCTCGGTAATTACGTTTCCGAGTTCCTCGGCATGGACGAGCCGCGCAGAGCGTTAGTCGCGGAGTTGTCCGGCCTGGGCGTTCACTACGACCTCGGCGACGGACACCCGCTGCTTGGGCGCCGCATGCCCGATCTCGACCTGGTCACGGCCAAGGGCTCCGTGCGCGTCTTCGCACTGCTGCACGATGCGAAGCCGGTGCTCCTCAACATCGGTGCGCCTGGCAGCATCGACATCACGCCGTGGGCAGATCGGGTTCCGTTAGTCGACGCCGAGTACGCGGGTTTATGGGAGCTCCCGGCGCTCGGCGCAGTCGAGCCACCCGAGGCCGTTTTGGTTCGCCCCGATGGATATGTGGCCTGGGTGGGAGATCGAAGGCAGCTGGGGCTGGTCGACGCGCTAACGACCTGGTTCGGACCGCCTCGTGCCGGAACTCAAACGCCGGCGCGGCCGTAGGGGCTACGTGCGCCACCCGGAGCCTCCATGTTCAACGACCTCCTCCACGACGTCCGTCACGCGCTGCGCGTATTCACCGCGAGCCCCATCTTCGCGGTCACGACCATCGCTACCCTCGCGCTCGGCATCGGCGCGAGCACGGCGATGTTCGGCATCGAGCACACGCTCACCGAGGTGAGACTCGACGTCGCTAACCCCTCGACGCTCGTGCATCTCGGCCAGGCGCCGACGGACGAGTGTCGCGCATGCGGCTCGCTCGCGAGCGGCAACTTCGTGAGTCTCGCTAGAACGTCGCGCGTTCTCACGGATTTTGCGTTTCTCGAGGCGTGGCACCCGGTGCTCCGAGGCGCCGATCGCGCCGAAGTGCTTTCCGGTGCCGAGGTCACTCCTGGATTCTTCGGCACGCTCGGCGTGCGCGCGATCATCGGGCGCACGTTCACTCCTGGCGACAGCGCGGAAGGCCAGACCGACGTCGTGATGCTGAGCGAGTCGTTCTGGAAGACTCGCTTTGGAGGCGATTCCGGAATCGTCGGCCGCACAATCGTGCTTGACGGGACCGCACGCGTCGTGCTCGGCGTCGTTCCGCGCCGCGCCGCGCTACCCGAAGGCGCTGCGATTTGGGTTCCGCTCACCTTCGATAAGGTTGCGCTGGCGAACCACTCCGCGGCCGGCGACGGCGAGGCGTTCGCTCGACTTCGCGCGGGCAGGTCGCTCGCCGCCGCCAGATCCGAGGTTGGCACGATCGGCGCCCGCCTCTCCGAGTCCGATCCCGCCGCGCTGCGTGGCATCGCGTTCGACGCCGAGAGCTTCTCGAGCTGGGAGACACCAGCGAGCGAAGATGACATTCCGCTGTTCGTGGCCGTCGGCATGGTGCTCGCCGTCGCGTGCGTCAATCTCGCCGGGCTGCTGCTGGCCCGGCTCACGATGCGCAACAAGGAGATCGCCGTCCGCTCTGCGTTAGGCGCCACCAGGTGGCGGATCGTTCGCCAACTGCTCGCGGAAACAGTGTTGGTCACACTGTTAGGCGGCATCGGCGGAGCGGCTCTGGCCGCGCTCGGCATTCGCTTCGTTCGCGATCACATGCCGGCGTCCGTCGTCGGCGCTCTTCCCCGGTGGCCCGAGCTGCACCTCGACCCCGCCGCGCTTGCGATCGCGCTCGCGACGAGTGTTGTGACGGGCATCGCCATCGGGCTCTGGCCGGCGCTGCGCTTCACACGCTCGGCGATCGCCGGCGAGCTCAAGCAGGGATCGCGCGGCACATCCGCAGGCGGCAGCGTGTCGCGCATCCGCCGTGTGCTCGTCGTCGTCGAGATCGTGTTCGCGGTCGTGCTGCTCGGCGCCGCGGGGCTGCTCGCGCGCGGGGTGCAGAATCGGAACCTGGCGCACGACGGCTTCCGCTCGGATCATGCCCTCACGCTCCGCCTAACGGCGCCGGCGGGTTCCGGCGGTGTTGCAGGGCGGGCGGCGACCAATTCGCAGTACTGGCAGCGTCTCGCGCAACAACTCGGCGCGGTGCCCGGGGTGATTTACGCGACCGCCGCACTCGGCATCCCCTACACCAACGCCGCGCCGACCGAGACCTTCGCCGTAGAGGGGCGCCCGCCGGCGGCGCCCGGGCACGGGACCACGTCTAGAGTGATCGCGACGGACGGCGAGTACTTTGCGACGCTGGGCATCCCGATTCGTGCCGGCCGCGCGTTCGAGCGAATCGATCGCGCCGGCGCGCCGCGTGTCGCCATCATCGACGAGCGCGTGGCGCGCATCGTATTTGGCAGCACCGATCCGATCGGCCAGGCGCTGCTCATCGACAACGCGTCGTGGCGCATCGTCGGCGTCGCGGCCGAGACGCGGCCCAACGCGCGGCGCGCGCCAGGCGCGACGTCGTTAGGCGAGATCTACCTGCCGCTCGCGCAGCGCCCATCCAGCACCATGCAGTACGTATTGCGCACGACAGGCGACCCGCTGCAGGCGGCCCGCGAGACGATGCGCGTCGTTCACACGTACGATCGGGACCTCGCCGTGACCGACGTGCAGCCTTTCAGCAGCCTTATCCACGACGCAACGACGCCCTACCGCATCCTCACCGGCTCGATGATCAGCTTCGCCATCGCGTCCGCGACCATCGCGCTCATCGGCCTGTACGCCCTCATCGCATTCCTCGTGGCGCAGCGGATGCGAGAGTTCGGCATTCGCTGCGCGCTCGGCGCCGATGCGCCTGCACTGTTCGGACTCGTGCTCGGCGAGAGCGGCAAGCTCGCGGCGATCGGCATCGGTTTCGGCCTCGTCGGCGCGCTCGGAGCCGGCCGCGTGATGCGCGCGGCGTTGGTCGACGTGTCGCCCGCGGACCCGATCACGCTCGGTGGCGTGGTCGTCGCGATGCTCGTCGTCGCGATCCTGGCGACTTTCGGACCTGCGCGGCGAGCCGCGCGCGCCGACCCGATGGCGGCGCTGCGGAGCGAGTAGCGGCAGCGTCGTGCGTTAGGCAGTTTAGCGCATCCATCCGCGTTCACGCCTCGGCCGCAGTAGTGAGCGGCTGAGGCTCGCGATCCGCACTCGCCACCAACGCCGCCGCGGCCAGATCGCCTGTCACGTTGAGTGCGGTCGCGAACGTGTCCGGCAGCGCATCGACCGCGATCAAGATGCCAATGCCCTCCGCGGGCAGTCCGATCGCGAGGAACAATGGAGTGAGCATGATGAACGCGCCGCGCGGCACGCCCGGCGCCACGAACGCGAGGAAGACCGAGGCAAAGGCGACCGTCGCGAGCTCGCGCGCGTGCAGCGGGATGCCGTAGAACCAACCGACGAACAACGCGCCAATCGTCCACGACAC
>DATJET010000002.1:0-37646 GCA_035496295.1 Gemmatimonadaceae bacterium | reverse complement strand
CGAAATCTTGCGCGACAAGCTGGCGCAGGTCTCGGCGTCGATGGACGCGCTCGAGGGCCGCGCGACGGCATTGGACGCGATGCAGCGTCGGTTAGGCGATGTCGAGTCCGGGCTGGCGCAGGCGCAGGATCGCGGCAACGGATTGCAGGCGCGGATGGAGGCGGCCGAGACGCGGTTCGGCGATCTGTTGCGGCAGGCCGCCGAGGCGCGCCGCGTGGCACAGACGATGGGCACCGTGACAGCCTCGGTGGAGGCGGCGGACCGGCGAATGACGTCGGTGGGCGCGGTGGCCGATGCGTTAGGCGAGCGGGCGGCCGCGTTCGCGGGACTCGAGGACCGGCTGCGCGTGTTCAATCAGGAATTCGAGCAGCGGCAGACATCGCTTGACGCGGCGGCGGCGAATCTCGCGCAGGCGTCCACGGTGCGCCGCGAGGCGGCCGATGCGATGCAGCAGCTCGAGGAGCTCTCGCGCACCATCGGCGGACAGTTGGGCGATGCGCAGCAGCGTACGGGCACGCTGGCCGAGATGCTCGAGGAGCTCGAGGCCCGCGTCGGCTCGTTAGGCCAGGTGGAGAAGCGCATGGCCAACTTCGAGGCGCTGCTCGCCACGTGGGATGCGGCGCAGCGCGAGGCGGCGCAGGGCATGGAGCAGATCGGCAGCAAGCAGGCAACCGTCGATGCGGTGAGCGCGCAGGTGAAGCACCTGTTCGAAGTGGCGGAGAGGACGGCGGAGCACGTGCGGTCGATCTCCGCCGAACGGCGCGAAATCGAGGAGGCGCGCGCGGTGCTCGAGCGCACGCGCGAGCAGCTCGCCGCGGCCACGGAAGGCATGCGCGTGTTCGCCGATCGCAAATGGCAGGTGGAAGACATCGAGCGCCGGCTCGCCCGCGCCGATGCACTGGCGCGCGACATTCGGTCGTCCACGGAGGCGCTCGCGGCGCAGCGCGCCGTGGTGGATCGCGCCCTCGATGGATCGGCGGCGCTTGCGGTGCAGATGAAACAGGCCGACGCGGTGATGGAGGCGCTCCGCCAGGAATGTGCGGCAGCTGCCAGGCTGCGCTCGGCCATGGATGAAGCGCGCGGCGATTGACGCCGTCGCGCTGCAGAAAACGACAAGGCCGGGGCAGCATGCCCCGGCCTTGTTGCGTTAGGCGAATCGTTATCGCGACGTCAGCGTGTCTCTGGGCGGCACGGTATCCGACGGCACCGAGTCCGGCGGTGGAGGCGGCGGCCGATTCGTACTGTCAGGTGGAACGGTGCCGCTGTCGGGCGGCGGCGGCGGCGGCGATGCGACCGCGGTATCGACCACCGCGACCACAGCCGAGTCGTTGATACCATCGGCACTGGCGAAGATCGTCACGACTCCGAGTCCCACGCCATGAACGAGACCTGTGTCGCCCACCGTCGCGATGTGCTCATTGGAGGAGCGCCACGAGATCTTCGCCGAGACCGGCGTTCCGTTCGTGTCGTACTCCGTGGCGTGCAGCGCCAGATAATTTTGGATCTGCACCGCGGCCGCTTCCGGCGTGATCGTGAGCCACGGATAGCGGCCGTTGCCGCCATGATTGCCGTGGGAGGACGTGTCGCCGGGCGATGTGCCCGTTGAATCGCTGCCGCCGTTCGTCCCACCCGTGCTCGACACGGTTTTTGCGGGCGACGAGACGGAATCGCTGCCGCACGCCATCGCCGTCACCACCGCCGCGGCGGCGAGCGCACCAACCAACATCACTCGTTTCATCGTAACTCCTCCCTGATGTGCGTCCGTTAGACGATTCCGCGGTGATACCTTCGCAGTGCCTGCGACGTCACCGCGTCGACTCGGGAACAGACGAAGGCGATGGCGGCGGGTGCGGTGCACCGGGCGCGCCGAGCTGCTGCACGTTGGTCCGGACGCGGGTGGTGACGGCGGCTTCGGGTGACTGGCCGTCGCGGATGTCGGCTTCGACTTCGTTGCGCAGCGTCTCGAATCGGGACTCGGGCGCGCCCAGCCGGAGCAACTGCTCGATGGACTGGGACGCGAGCTCTGGCGGGACGCCTTTGGCGACGAAGTCCACCAGGGTGACGAGCGCCGTCGCGAGCGCGGGCGCGGCGGACGGGGCGGCGCCGGCCGCGCCTAACGAACGGAGCGCCGCGGGTGTGACGCCCGCGCGCAGCGCGCTGGCGCCGGCGTCGAGCACCGACGCGTCGGCCGTGGGGCCGAGCGCGCCGCGCGCGTCGCCTAACGCCTTGGCGAGCGACCGGACGGCCTCCACGATGCGCGCGTCGTCCGCGCCCTTGAGCACGCCCTCGGCCGCCTTGGCGGCGAGCGGTGCAGTGGGGAGTCCCCCGTCCCGTGCCGAGTCCATGATCGCGACGATGGCCGCGCGAGCCGGCACGCCGAGGCGCGCCGGCAGCGCGGGTTGGGCCGCGCCCTGCGCCGCCGCGCTGCCGGCCGCGGCAGCGAGCACGCTTACCGCGAGCACCCCGCCGCGGGTGAATCGGACCACGAGTCGCACGGGGCTCACGATCCGCCCACCAGCACCACCGAGTTCGGGACGCCGAAATCATCCGTGCCCGACTCGGGCGCCGACGAATCGCGGGACAGACGCCCGTCGACCACGAACGCGTACGCATACCGGCCCGGCGCGAGCCCCACTTCCACCTCCCACGTGCGGCCGTCCGACAGCCGATGCATCGGCAGGCCCACCGGGTTCCAGCCGTTGAAGTCGCCCACGATCGACACGTGCACCGCACCAGGCGCCTCGACGGCAAAACGCACCGGCAGCTGCCCCTGCCTAACGGAACCGTTCTCCGACGCCACGACGTCGTGCGCGCCGGATCCGATTCGATCGCGCAGCACGCCGTACGTGATCGCCGCCCCCATGATCAGACACGCCGCGCACGCGGCGATCGCCACGGCGGGGCGCACCCTCCACCCGAGCGGCCGCACGTCCGCGCGCTCCGCGGCCTGCAACACGGCCTCCCGCCACTCGGCGCGCGGCGATGGCTCGTCCTGCAACAGCCGCGTCGCTCGGCCCAATGGGCCGGTCAGCTCCTCGTCCTCGCGCTGCTCACTCATAGCCGTCCTCTCGTAGCAAAACCTGCAATCGATCGCACGCGCGACGTACCCGCATCTTGAGCGCCGATACCCCCGCGCCCGTGATCGCCGACATCTCGTCGTAGTTCAACATCTCGACGTGCTTGAGCACGAACGCTTCGCGCTGCGGCGGCTCGAGCCGTGCCAGTGCGCGCTCGATGGCGTCGCGCAGCTCGGCATCGCCGGTTTCCGGTCCGACCGCTTCGTCCACCGCCGCGCCGTCGATCACCACCCGCGACGTCCGCCGATGCCGGTGCAGCAACGCGGTCCGGCACCGATTCGCCAGAATGCTCATGACCCACGTGCGAAAGCGCATCTGCTCGTCGTAGCGCGCCAGCGCGCGGTGCGCGCGCACGAACGCTTCCTGCGTCACATCCTCGGCGTCCTCGCGATTGCCTAACATTCGGCTCGCGAACCGCAGACACGCAGGCGCATGCCGGTCCACCAGCAGGGCGAACGCCGCCGGGTCTCCTGCCAGCACCGCGCGGACGAGCATCGCATCCGTCATCTCCACCGGGTTGGTACCTTCACACCCGGTCGGGCGTCACGCCGCACCAATCAGGGGACGTCGATGATGCCGGTCGTGCCGCCGAAATCATCAGCGACGGCGGGCGTGCCGGGCGGCGCGAACCACGGACCATCATTCACGCGGAGACTAACGTGGTGCACACCCGGCGCGAGGGAGATCGTCGCACGCCACCGCCCGTGTCCATCTTCCGCGAGGTTGATCGGCGTCCACGCGTTGAAGTCGCCGGAGAGCTGCACCATCCCCGCCTGCGCCGCGGCGTACGTGAGCGTGAAGCGGCGCCCGCCATCGGACCGCACCGTGAACGCGCGGATCGGCGCCGGCGGCTTCGAATCTGTCGGGGGGGATCCTTGCCTTGGTTGCACACGGAGACCCACGCTCACGAACCTCGAGCTCGGGATGCCGAGTCCGATGCGCGCCGGCGATGTCCCGGCGGCGAACTGCAAGCCGAAGCCATGTGGAAGATCGATGCTGCCGCCGGCCTGCGCCCACATCGCGGCCGGAAACGATGCGACTGCCGGCCGAGCACCGACGACGGCCTCGAGGCGCACGCGGCCTGCGACCCATTGGGCGCCCGCCTCGAGCTCCGACCAGACGCGCATGCCGGACGGTGTGCCGGCGTGTCGGATCGTGTCGACCCTGGCGCCGTGATACTGCACCCATCCGCTGTCCGTGGGGATGGAGTCAACCAGGACCTCGACTGTGTCGAAGGTGCCGGGCTGCCCCGCGAATCGCAGCGCGTGCTCCGCGAGGCCGAGTCGAAGGGTGATCGGCCCGATCGAGTGCCACGCCGCCGCCCGCAGCGCGAACACCGGCGACAGGGAATCGGCTTCCACCGTCCGTTGGGCGAAGAGGCCGAGCGATGCGCCGCCAGCATCGGTGCCGGCGACCGCCATCGTGCCTAACGAGAGCAGGGTGCGCGGCGCGGACCACGACATGTTGCGTCCCACGCCGGCGTCGGCGCTCACGCGCACCGGGCCCGTCGTGATCGGGACCACGGATAACCCGACGTTCGCGCCGGCCGCGTACTGCGCCGCGGCGGGACGCGCCATCGAGATCGCGCTCACCGCGAGAGCGGCCGTCACGAGGGGAAGGGCGTGTCGAGACACTTGCGGCATGGCGAGTCCTCCGGTTCGCACCGACGTCCGGCAAGCATGTCGCCGTCGAGCGCGGCGGGCAAGCGGTCACGGCGATGTCGCACCGCGCACCCGCGCGGATGTACTACCCTCGCATTGCCGCGTCGCGTCACATCGCGAAACCTCGTTCCACCGGAGGCCGTAGGGGAACCAGTCGACTCTCGCTCGCGAACTCCTCTGCCGCGGGGCTCCCCATGGATGCGATCCTGCGCGATGTGCGCTATGGCTTCCGATCTCTCATCAAGAGCCCGGGGCTCACGTTCGTCGCCACTCTCGCCCTTACGCTCGGCATCGGTCTCACGACCATCATGTTCAGCATGGTGTACGGCGTGATCATGAAGGGTCTGCCGTACCGAAACGGCGACCGCATCGTCGAGGTCTTCCGGTACAACCAGACACGCGCCTCCAATCACATGGCCGTGCCGATCGGCGACTACGTCGACTTCAAGAATCAGCAGCACTCGCTTGCCCCGTTGGGCGCGTACTACTCGGGCACGGTGAACGTCAGCGGCAAGACGCAGCCGGAGCGGTACACCGGCTCGTTCGTCACCGCGAGTGTGTTCGACGTCACGGGCGTGCAGCCGGTCCTCGGCCGCACGTTCCGGCCTGGCGAAGACGGTCCCGCCGGCGAGAAGGTGGCCGTGATCGGCTATCCCTTGTGGCAGAGCGAATTCGGCGGCAGCCCCAGTGCGTTAGGCGCCGTGCTGCGCGCCAACGGCGTGCCGTACACGGTGGTGGGCGTGATGCCCGAGGGATACGACTTCCCCGACAACGCCCGCATCTGGCTTCCCCTGCAGATGGATCCCGTCGCCACCAAGCGCGGTGACGGCCAGTGGCTGACGGTGGTTGGCGTTCGCAAGCCCGGCGTCTCGCTGTCGCAAGCGGCGGCGGACTTTTCGGCGATCGCCCGACGTTTGCAGCACCAGTACCAGGCAACCAACAACAACATCGACGCCGGGGTGCAGGGCTTCGTGGAGGCGGAGCTCGGACAGGATCCCCCGCGCCTCTTGTACACCATGTTAGGCGCGGTGTTCTTCGTGCTGCTCATCGCATGCGCGAACGTGGCCAACCTGTTGCTCGACCGCGCCGCGCACCGCACCAAGGAAGTCGGGATCCGCACGGCACTCGGCGCGTCGCGGGCGGCGGTCGTGCGCCAGTTTCTCACCGAGGCCCTGGTGCTCTCGTTAGGCGGAGCGGTATTCGGCGCCGTGGCTGCCTATGCGGGCATCGCCGCGTTCAACCGCGTCCTGTACGCGTCGACCGACGTCCCCTTCTACATCGACGTTCGCCTCAATGCGCCGGTCCTGGCCTTCGCCATCGGCATGGCCGGCCTGGCGGCGATGTTCTCCGGCCTGCTGCCCGCCATCCAATCGTCGCGCACCGACATCAACGAGGTCTTGAAGGACGAGACGCGCGGTTCCTCGAGCTTACGCATCGGCAAAGTGAGCCGCGTGCTGGTGATCTTCGAGATCGCCCTGTCGTGCGGACTCCTCGTCGCCGCGGGACTCACGATCAAGAGCGTGACCAATCTGCGGTCGATGGACCCGGGGTTCCGGACGAGCCACGTCTTCACGGCGCGCGTCGGCTTCCCGGCGACGTACACCGACACGGCGATGCAGCGCCAGTTCTATCAGAATCTTCGCGAGCGTCTCGAGGAGATCCCCGGCGTGCGAACGGCCGCGATCACGTCGGGGCTCCCGGGCGTCCAGTCCGACGGCGGCTCATTCGAGGTCGAGGGCGGCACCTACGCCAGCGACAACGACGTGCCTAACGCACGGTCGTATTCGGTGTCGCCGGGGTTCTTCGAGACGTTCGCGATCCGGATTCTGCAGGGACGCGGGATCACGTCCACCGATCGGACAGACGGGTCGGCGGTCGCCGTGGTGAACCAGGCATTCGCCGACAAGTATTTCGCTGGACGCGACGTGCTCGGCCGCCGGATTCGTCAGGGTGGCCGGGAGAGCAAGGAGCCCTGGATGACCGTCGTCGGCGTCGTGCCCACGACATTCTCCGGCGATCAAAACGAGCCGAGGGTGCCGGCGTACTTCGTGCCGCTCTCGCAGCATCACGCGAACTTCGTCAGCATGGCCGCGGTCACGGACGGGCCGCCGATGGCCATCACGTCGCAGGTCCGCGGCGTCGTGGCGTCGCTCAATCCGGATCTGGCCATCTATTGGACCTACGGGATGGACGAAGCCATGGCGCGCAAGGTGTGGTTCATCCGCGTGTTCGGCACGATGTTCATGATGTTCGGCGCCATCGCGCTGTTCCTGGCGGCGATCGGCCTCTACGCGGTGATGTCGTTCTCGGTGAGCCGGCGGGCGCGCGAGGTGGGCATCCGCATGGCGTTAGGCGCCCAGGCGCGCGACGTGATCCGCATGATCTTCGGGCAGGGTGTGCTGCAGATCGGGATCGGCGTCGTCGCCGGCCTGGCGTTCGCGACCACGCTCGCGCAGTTCCTGAGCGTGATCCTGTTCCAGGTGCAGCCGCGCGATCCGGTGATTTTCGCCGGCGTTGCGGTGGTGCTCGCGGTCACCGGCCTCGCCGCTTGTCTCATCCCGGCGCTGCGCGCGACCGCGGTCGACCCGCTCACGGCCCTGCGGGCGGAGTAAAGCGGCGTCGCCTAACGGACGCGGGTGAACACCGCGTTCACCGGAACGTGCGCGCCGGCGAATCCGCCCGACATGCCGGTGAGCGTCATGCCTAACGAATCGGCGCGTGCCTGCACGGACCGCACGAATGCACGCGTGACGAAGTCGTCGGGCTGCAATGTCACCACTCCGCCCTGGACCGTGTACGTACCCGAGCCCGTGAGCACGTGGGGGTCGGGGCCGGGCGAGAAGCCGGGGATGGGGATGGGCAGCGACGGCGCTTTGGTCCAGCGCACCGTCACCTTGTCGGTGTAGCTGCTGTCGGCGGCGAGCGTGATACGCGCGCTGTCCACCGTGCCCGCGACCTCCGAGCCGGCGAGCAGAAACTTGAAGGGGATCGGGGGCCGAGCCGCTGCGGCACGCGAGAGGATGTACGCGCCGGCGGGAATGGCGGAGCGGTGCGTCGACGCGCCAGTAGCAGCCGTGGCGGCGACGAGGCACAGTGCAGGGGCAATCGCGAATCGAAGGCGCATGTTGGGAATCTGTGGTTGAAGCACCATCAAGATACACGCGCAGCGGCGCAGGGTTCGCAATGCCAGCCGGCCGCCTCGATCCGGTAGCGGACGCGGCCGCTGGTCCCACGCTCCCCTTGACGTCCTGAGGAAGCCGTCGCATACTCGGCTCACCTAGACGTTCTAAGCGAGGGAGACTACCGTGGAGCCCGGATCCGTCGCCTTACTGCAAGGCACGCTGGACGTGATCGTGCTCAAGACCCTGAGCTGGGGACCGATGCACGGCTTCGGCATCGCGCGCTGGATCCAGCAGACCACCGACGATGCGCTGCGCGTGGAGGAGGGCTCGCTCTATCCGGCGCTCTATCGCATGGAGAATCGCGGTTGGGTGCGCTCGCAGTGGCGCATGACGGACAACAACCGCCGCGCGAAGTACTACAGCCTCACGGCCAGCGGACGGCGCCAACTCGAAGCGCAGTGCAGCTCGTGGTCGGCGTTTTCTCTCGCCATGTCGCGCATCATGGACGCCACGCGCCAACCAGCCTAACGGTCAACGCCCATGCCTGACGCCGCGCAAAACGAGCCCCGGTGGCGCCGGTACCTCCGCTTCTGGCGGTCGGACCCCGCCGCCGACGTGTCGGACGAGCTCCGCTTCCATCTCGAGTCGCGCATCGCCGAGAACCTCTCGACCGGTATGACAGCGGACGAAGCCCGGCGCGCCGCGGCGGAACGGTTCGGTGACGTCGGGGCCGTCGAACGCTCGCTCGCCTCGCTTACCCGCGAGCGTGAGACGGTCGACCGGCGCGTCGCATGGCGACAGATAATCCTCCAGGACCTCCGGTACGCGGTGCGCCAGCTCGCGCGCAGTCCCGGGTTCACCACGGTCGCGGTGCTCACGCTTGCGTTAGGCATCGGCGCCAACACGGCCATCTTCAGCGCCGTGTACAGTGTGCTGCTGCGGCCGCTGCCCTACGCGCACGCGGACCGACTCGTGGACGTGCGCGAGGGCGCCATCGGTGGCGGCTCGATGAATGTGACTGCCGGCAACTACGACGTGTGGCGACACCGATCCCCACAATTCGCCGCGTTAGGCGGCTACCAGTATGGGGCGTACACGCTCACGGGGCTCGGGGCGCCGCAGCGACTGCTCGGCTTCCAGGCGTCGTCCGAGTACTGGCGCGCGCTCTACATTCCGCCGCTCCTCGGCCGCTACTTCGGCGCTGCCGAAGACCAAGCCGGAGCTCCGAACGTCGTGGTCCTGTCGTACGCGCTGTGGTCGTCCACATTTGCGTCGGACCCGCACATCGTGGGTCGGCCGATTACGCTCAACGGCAATGCGTACACCGTGATCGGCGTCGCGCCGGCCGCGTACGCCTTGACCGCAACGGCGCCTGCGTTCTGGGTGCCGCTCGCGCTGACACCCCAGCAACGCGCCGAGCATGCGGACCACGAGCTCGCGGTCGTCGGCCTCGTGCGCGATGGCGTCGCGATTCCCGATGCCGTCCGCGAGTTGAGCGCTGTGCAGCGGGAGCTGGCGCGCGATTATCCGCACGGCGAAATCGATGGCACCATCGTCGCACGTCCGTTGCGCGACTCGGTCGTCGGCGCGGTGCGGCCCTTGATGCTGGTGTTGTTCGGCGCCGTCGGGCTCGTGCTGCTCATTGCGTGCGGCAACGTGATGAATCTGCTGCTCGCGCGTGCGGCGGTCCGCCGCAAGGAAGTGGCGATCCGCAGTGCCCTGGGTGCGGGGCGCGCGCGTCTCGTGGCGCAACTGCTCATCGAGAGCGTGCTCCTCGCCGGGTTAGGCGGTGTGGCTGGCATCGGTGTGGCCGTGCTCGGCCTGCGCGCGCTGCTCCGCGTGAGCCCGGCCGGGGTGCCGCGGCTCTTCGACGCGACGCTAAACGCCCCGGTGCTGGTGTTCGCCGCGGTCGTCGCGCTGGCGTGCGGCATCATATTCGGCGTATGGCCGGCGCTGCGCGCCACGGGCGTCGATCTCCAGCAAACGCTGCGCGAGGGATCACGCGACGCCAGTTTGGTGGTCCCCGGATCGATGCGCACAGTACTCGTCGTTGCCGAAGTGTCGCTCGCGCTCGTGCTCCTCGTTGGCGCGGGATTGCTCGTGCGCAGCGCCGTTGCCCTTCAGCGCGTGTCGCCGGGGTTCGATCCGCACGGGCTGCTCGTGGCCCGCATCGCACTGCCGGAGTCGCGTTATCCGACCGACAGCTCCGTGACAGCGGGATTCCAGCGCATCGTCGAGGCAGTCCAATCGGTGCCGGGAGCCGCGTCGGTGTCGCTCGTGTCCCGGATTCCGATTGACGCACTAGGTATGGACTGCATGACGTGGCGCGAAGGGATGAATCCGAACGATGTCAGCGGCGTCGACGCGAATGCGCGTGGCGCCACGGGGAACTATTTCGCCACCATGCGGACGCCCCTCTTGCGCGGACGCACCTTTGACGCCGCGGACGTGCCAGGCGCGCCTGTGGTCGTCGTGATCAATCAAAGTTTGGCGCACCGCCTTTTCGGCGACACCAATCCGATTGGCCGGCACATCGCACAGTGCGCGGGCAGCGCGCCCAAATGGCGTGAGATCGTCGGCGTCGTGGGGGACATGCGGGCCCGTGGTCTCGGGCAGTTGCCGCCTAACGAAG
This sequence comes from Gemmatimonadaceae bacterium, assembly GCA_035496295.1. Lineage (GTDB taxonomy): Bacteria > Gemmatimonadota > Gemmatimonadetes > Gemmatimonadales > Gemmatimonadaceae > JADGGM01. The sequence goes on along the minus strand of DATJET010000002.1, from coordinate 27,154 downwards.
TCTACTATCCGATCGCACAGCTGGTGAGGTCGGACGCGGGCCTGGTGGTGCGCACCACCCTGCCGCCGGCGTCGCTCGCTCCGGCCGTGCGCCGCGCCGTGGCTGGTGTGGATCCAGAGCTGCCTGTCTCCGGCGTCTCGACCATGGATGAAGTCATCGCCCGCTCGATGGCCACGCCACACTTCACCACCACGCTCCTTGTGCTCCTCGGTCTAACGGGACTGGCGCTCGCGGCCGTTGGGATCTACGGCATCATTGCCTATTTCGTGAGCCAGCGTGCGCACGAGATCGGCGTCCGCATGGCGTTAGGCGCGAGCCGGCGCGGCGTGTCGTTCATGGTCCTCCGTCAGGGCCTGGCACTCGCCGGCGCCGGTGTCGCGATCGGTCTCGTCGCGTCGGCCGCCGCGACGCGCGCACTCGCCGGACTGATCTACGGCGTGAGCACGCGCGATCCCGTGACGTTCGCCGGCGTGGCCGGAGTGCTGCTCGTCGTCGCCGCGCTGGCGAGCCTCGTGCCCGCGCACCGCGCGACGCGGCTCGATCCCCTCGAGGCGCTGCGCGGCGGCTGATCCGTTAGGCGCCCGAGGCGTCTCCCGCGCCGTGCCCGGGCCGGCCACCCGCGCGGCGCCGCTCCAGCCACGCCGCCCACCACCGCGGCGCGCTCGGGTCCACCACGCGCACCCGCACCACTCCTCCGACCGCCGACCCGCTGATCCGCACGAGCGGCGCCGCCGGCGACGGCGGCGCCATACCCTTCGCCTTCAGGTCGAATTCGGCGACGATCGGATTGCCGCTGCATTCTACGCGCAACGATCGCGGCACAACGATGTCGACTTCGCCAAGGATGCTCAGCACCTCGATCGAGGAGCCGTCGGGCGCAATCGCGACCTGTGTCAGGTCCAGCTTCACGTGGCCCATGAAGGCGGCGACGCGCAGCGTGCGCGGCAGCTCCCACCGCCCGCGCCGCGTCACGGTCGAGAGCAACGCCATGAATCCGTCGCGCACCGGCACCTGCGTGTCGTCGACGAGCGTCGGCCCCGGCGCCGGGACCGCGCCCGGCGCCGCCGAAGTCGGAGCGCCTAACGGAAAGCTCGAGTTGGTTGGAATGGCGCGGACGTCAGTGCGGCGTGGTCACGCGGGAGCCGGGCCGCGGCAGCGGCGCCGGTTCCGGTGGACGCTGCGAAAACACATTCACCATGAACCGCTGTGACTCCGTGACGCGTTCCACCTCGATCGCCGTCGACTCGACGATCTGTTCGATGCGCGACAACCGCGCTTCCAGCACCGATGTGTCCTGCGCGGGTGCGGTCGGTCGCTTTCGATTGAAGAACGCCGATACCACGCGCGTGAACGCGACCAGACATCCCACGCCGAACAGGAAGGTCAACAGGTCCGTCAACATCGACTCCGTCATCGCCGTTCCTCCACGGCCGGAAGCTGCGTCGGCGCGCCGTCGCGGCGCTCGGCCAAAATGCGAGCGGTGAATCGCTGCGCCTCGCTCACACGTTCCACCTCCACCGCCACACTGTCGAGCGACTGCTCGATCCGATCCAAGCGCGAATCCAACTTGGATAGATCCGGGGATCCTTTCACCTTTGCACGCGCGCGCGCGGCGAACGCCGCGGCGATCATGCAGATCGTCACGCCGAAGGTGATGACCGAGATGCAAACCACCGTCATGATCTGCTCGCCGTCCATGCGGCCTCCGAAATATCTGAAACCCAAGATTCCATACGCAGGGCAGTCGCGCCAGGTGTCAGCGTCTGGTCAAGCTCGATGGGCGGGCGCCTCACGCAACGATTGCGAGACCGCGCGCACCGGGCGAAAATGAGTCGCCCGCCGTCCGGACATTCCCCCTTCATGGGAGCCGTTGGTGCACCTCATTCGCTTGGGTCTCCCGGCCGCGTTCAGTCGCGCCGCGCGTCGTATCGGAGTTGTGGCCGCCGCCGTGTCGCTCGGGACCGCCTCACTTCCGGCCCAATCGCGGCCGTCGCCGGTGGTGGACCCGGCGGCTACGGTGAGCTCGGGACGACCGCTGCCGGGCCCGGTGTTCGAGAGCGCGCCGTTCAGCCGCGCCGTAGCCCGCGGGACACGGACACGCACCGGCGAGCCGGGCGCGTCGAACTGGGTCCAACACGCCCGGTACCGCATCGACGCATCACTCGATCCCACGGCCTCGCGCCTAACGGGAACCGAACAGGTGGTGTACCTCAACCACTCGCCCGATACCCTGCGCGCGCTCGCCGTGTACCTGCGCCAGAACGTATTCGCGGCGGCCAGTCCGCGGCGCAGCTCGGTCCCGATCACCGGCGGCGTCACGCTGTCGAAGGTGACAGCGGCCGGACGCCGGCTCACCGCATCGCCGGATACGACCAGACCCGGCTACACCGTGGACGGCACCGTGATGTGGATCCGGTTGTCCGCTCCCGTCATGCCGGGCGACAGTGTGCAGCTCGCGTTCGCGTGGTCGTTCACGCCGCCGCCGACTCCCTCCGACGGCCGCGAAGGACGCGACGGGCATGTGTTCTTCCTCGGCTACTGGTATCCAGAGGTGGCCGTGTACGATGACGTCAACGGCTGGGTGACCGACCCGTACCTCAACGGCGCCGAGTTCTACATGGATCCGGCGGACTACGACGTCCGCCTAACGGTACCGCACGGCTGGGTGGTCGGCGCCACGGGTGTGCTGGCGGATTCGTCCGTCTATTCGGTGCGGACGCGCACGCGGCTGGCCGACGCGCGCCACTCCGGTCGCGTGATCCGCGTGCTCACGCCGGGCGCGGACGCCTCGGCCGCGTTCGCGCCGGGACCCGCGCGTGTCACGTGGCACTTCGTCGCCCGCAACGTGCGCGACTTCTCGTGGGGCACGAGCGACCAATACGCCTGGGATGCGACCCGCGCGCTCGTCGCGCGCGACTCCGGCGCGGGGTCGGACACCGTCGCCATCAACAGCTTCTTCCGCCTCACGCGCAAGGCCGCGGCCTGGTCGTTAGGCGGCGCGCGCTTCACGCGAGACGCGATCGAGCAGATGTCCGCCTGGCTCTGGCCGTATCCGTGGCCGCAGATGACGTCCATGGAAGGCGTCATCCAGGGCGGCGGCATGGAGTACCCGATGATGACGCTCATGCAGTCGTGGGCGGACACGCTGTCGCTCGCGGGCGATCTCATGCACGAGACGGGTCACATGTGGTTCCCGATGCAAGTTGGATCCAATGAAACACGCCACCCGTGGATGGACGAAGGCCTCACGCAGTTCGACGTCGCGCAGGGCATGCGCGCGTTGTACGGAGAGCCGCGACAGGGCGGGCGGCCTAACGATTCGGAGCCCGGCCAGCGGAGTCTCTACCTGGGCGCGCTGCGCACCGGGCTCGACCAGCCGCTCATGCGGTGGGGCGACCTTGCGTCGCAGGACCTCTACTTCATCACGTATTACGACAAGACCGCGCAGGTACTCGCCGCGCTGCGCGGCGTGATGGGCGCCGACAGATTTCACCAGGCGCTCCGGGAGTATGGGCACCGGTGGATCGGCCGGCATCCCTATCCGGTCGACTTCTTCAACACCTTCGACGCCGTCGCCGGCCGCGATCTCTCGTGGTTCTGGGACACGTGGTTCTACCGTGCGTGGCCGCTGGATCAGAACATTGCATCGGTCGCGACCGATGGCGATTCGGTGGCCATCACGATCCAGGACCGCGGGCTCGCCCCGATGCCCGTTCCGTTAGTCGTGACGCGCGCGGGCGGCGTCACGCAGCGCGTCGACGTACCCGTGGATGTCTGGCTCCGCGGTGCGCGCACATATGTCGTGCACGTGGCAGCCCAGCCGGCGATCACCCGCGTGGAGATCGACCCCCACGGCGATTTCCCGGATCTCGACCGCGTGCACCTGGTGTGGACCGCGTCGCACTGAGCGCGCGGTTCACTCCTCGCGCAGCGCGATCGTCGGATCCAGCGCCGCGGCGCGCCGCGCTGGCAGCCACGCGGCCGCCGTCGCCACGACGAGGAACAGGATCGAGATGGCGATGTACGTCGCCGGGTCCGTTGGGCGAACGCCCACGAGCATGGTCGACATCGCGCGGGTGAGCAGCACTGCGGCCACGAGTCCGACCACGATGCCGATCGCGCTCAGGCGCACGCCTTGCGCGATCACCAGCCCGAAGATGCTCTGACTCGGAGCACCGAACGCCATGCGCATGCCGATCTCCGCCGTGCGCTGGCGAACCACGGTCGACAACACACCATACAGGCCGACCGCGGCCAGTACGATCGCGATGCCGGCGAACGTGCCGATCAGCGCGAGCGCGAACTTGGTCGGCGCCTCGGCGTGGTCGACGAACGTCTCCATCGGCTGCATTTCCGCGACCGACATCGTCGGGTCGAACTGGTGTACCGTCGCGCGCACGACCGGCGCGAGTGCTGCCGGATCGCCCGCCGTCCGCAGCACCCAACGGGCGACCGCGCCGGAACCGGTCTCGCCGTCGCTCAAGAACAACACCTCGCGACCATCGCTGGCCAGCGTTTCGTCTCGCTCGTGTGCGACCACGCCGACCACCGTATACCATAGCGGGACGTCGGTGACGATGCGGGCGAGGAGACGCTGTCCAACGGCGTTCTGGCCGGGGAACGCGCGCGCGGCGAGCTTGTCGTCAATGATGATGTTCTTCGCGGCCGTGTCGTCGTCCGCTTCGGAGAAGTCGCGTCCGGCGATGAGCTTCGTGCGCATGGTCGCGAAGTAGCCCGGGATGACGACGTGGACATTCGCCTGCTTGAACTTCGACGGGTCGGTGAGCGCCTCGGCCGTACCCCAGCGCGCGTTGCCAATGTTCCCCTCGAGCGGAAGCTGCGAGGCTGCGGTCACGGATTGCACACCGGGGATGGCGCGCAGCTGCTCGGCGAAGGTGCGCACGAACGTCGCACGCTCGCGCACCGCATTCGGTCCGGGCGGCGTTCGGCGTGAGGGCGTGGCGAAGAACGTCAGCAGCCCGTTCGGATCGAAGCCGGGGTCGGTTTGCTCGAGCGCGACGAACGAGCGGACCATGAGCCCGCACCCGATGAGCAGCACGAGCGACAGCGCCACCTCGGCCACGACCACGCCGTTGCGCATGAGCGCGCCGGCGCGCTGGCCCGTGGTGCGGCCGCTCGCGCGGAGCACGTCCATCAGATCGGGTCGCGACGCGCGCAACGCTGGAACCGTGCCGAACACCAGGACGGCGACGAGGCCCGCGGCAATCGTGAAGCCGAGGACCAGCGGGTCGATGCGGATCTCGTCCAACCGCGGGAGACCGGTGGGGGCCAGCCGCACCAGCACCGTGATGCCTAACGCTGCCGCCCAGAGTCCCACCACGGCGCCGCTGGCGCCGAGGAGCAGGCTTTCCAGCATCATCTGTCGCACCAGCCGCAGCCGCGATCCGCCTAACGCCGACCGAATCGCGAGCTCGCGCTCGCGGCTCGACGCGCGCACCAGCAGCAGGTTCGCGACGTTGGCGCACGCGATGAGCAGCACGAACACCACCGCGCCCATGAGCGCGAGAATCGCCGGACGCTCGCCGGACACCAGGTCGGCATGCATCGGCTCGACGCGCATGTAGACGCCCGCCGTCTTTTCTATCGGGAACTGCGCCCGCTGGTCGGCGGCAAACGCGTCGATCTCCTGCCGCGCCTGCGCGAGCGTGGCACCCGGCGCCAGCCGGCCGACCACGCGCAGGAACACGTTGATGCGCGCCCCCGGCGAATTGTCGCCGAAATTGATGCGCTGCGCGACGTAGACGTCCGGCGTGCGCTCGATGCCCGCGGCCGGCGTGAAGAGCAGCTCGAACCCCGGCTGTGCGACGCCCACGACCTGCGCCTTGAGGCCGCCCAACTCGAGGCTCTTCCCGATGATGCTCGCGTCGCCGCCGTACCGGCGCTTCCAGAACTCGTACGAGAGGATCATGATGGCCGGCAGCGGCGGCGCCTGCGGTGCCGATGCCTGTCCGCCGGTTGCTCCGTTAGGCGGGGGCGGCTGCGGCGTCGCGTCGGCGTCCACGAAGTCGCGGCCCATCATCACGTGCGTGCCGAGCACCGAGAACAGGTTCGTCGTCACGAACGCCGCCGGGACCTGCTCCGGCTCGTACCCGTCCCCCGCGAACGGAATCTTGAACGTGCTCACGCCCGCCAGCTGCGAGAACGTTTTCGTCGTCGCCCGCAGGTCGCGGAAATCCGCCGGCGACATGGGGAAGTTGTTGACGTTGCGGTTCCGCATGTCGCTCCACACGATCGCCAGCCGGTCCGCGTCCTTGTAGGGAAGCGGGCGGAGGAGCACCGCATTCACGACCGAGAAAATCGCCGTGCTGGCGCCAATGCCGAGTGCTAACGTGACGATCGCGACGAGCGCGAACGCGGGATTCTTGCGCAGCATGCGAAAGGCTACGCGCGTGTCCTTCCACAGCGAATCCATGCTGATCCTCGGAGGCGGGACGTGTGTTCGATCGGCAACCGCGAGCGCGCACTCACAGCACCACAGGCGCCCTACACGATGTGCGCCAGGCCCTTCACCGCGCAACGCGTTGCGCCAGCGCGCCTTGCCGAATAGCCTTGTGGCTCGGTTGACCGGTTTCGGGATTCTGCATCTCAAATCCGGACGCCTGTCCGGCCGCGTTGCCAGGCGGCCCGTCTCTTGCGCCCGGTTGTCGCGCTGCCAAAACGCTCCGTAAGGCACCCTTCCGTCCAATGCCGGGCACGCTGCTGATCTCAACCGTCCAATGCCGGACGACGAACGCGTCTTCGCGCGTGTCCGCCATCGTCGGCGACAGCGAGGTCTGGTTCGAGTCCGACGACGTCGCGCTCCGCCCGTCCATCGAAGCGTTCGTCTCGGCGTTGCTCATTCCGTCGGTCGCGCACGTCCTGCGCCTCGAGACGACCGGCGCCGTCGACTCCGTGTTCGCCGCGTCGCTTCCGAAGATCCTTGACATCACGCACCGCTGGTGGGGATACGACGTCCTGTTGCCGCGCCTCGACACCGTGACCGTCGATCCGAATCCGCGAGCGCCGGCCGCCAGCCGGACGGCGCTCTGCTTCGGTGGCGGCGTGGATTCGTTCTACACGCTGCTCGCATCGGGCCGTCGAGTTGATGATCTGGTCTTCGTGCACGGCTTCGATATGCCCCTCACCGATGTGGCGCGCGCGGCCGCGGTCGAGGAGAACGTCCGCGAGATCGCCGCCGTGCTCGGCGCGCGGCCGATCGTGATACGCACCAACCTGCGCACGCACGCGCCATTTCGCGCCGCGTCGTGGGATCGCACGCACGGTGGGGCGCTCGCCGCCATCGGCCATCTGCTCGCCGGCGAGTCGGCCACGATGCTCATCTCGGCGTCGTATTACCACGGCGGCTGGCATCCGTGGGGCTCGGCGTGGCAGCTCGATCCGCTGTGGAGCGGCAGCGGCCTAACGATCGAGCACATCGGAGCGGAGCTGAGCCGAGCGGACAAGCTGCGCGTGCTGCGCGACGAGCCGCTCGTGCGTCGCTACCTCCGCGTGTGTTGGGCGAACCGCCCCGACCTGCTCAACTGCTCGCGCTGCGAGAAGTGCATTCGCAACCAGGTCATCCTCGCCGGGCTCGGCGTGCTCGAGCACTTTCGCACGTTCGAGCCGCCGGACACGCTGGCCGCGCGCATCGCGGATGTGCCGCGGATTCGCGATCCGCTCGTGTTCGATCGCTACGAATTTGCCCTCAAATTGGGATTGCCGCCCGCCACGGCGGCGGCGGTGCGCGCGCTCCTCGCGCGGAGCAAGCGCGCGCTCTGGCGCGACCGCGCCGCGCACGCGCGCGAGTACGCCGCCGCCGTCGCGCGCCGCCTCATGCGCATACCGAACGCGAGGTAGCCGTTAGGCAGGCGGGGCTGTGGGCGGCGCGCCGAAGGTCCACCGTCCGAATATCGCGAAGAGCAGCGCCGTCGTCGTGGCCCAACCGAGCGTGCCGAGCGCCACGCTCGCGATCCCGCCACCCGTGATGGCGGTGATGACGAGGATCGCGATAGTGAACAGGCGCGACCGGATCATGTGCTGCGTCAGCGAGTCGGCCGCAGGCGACGGCTGGACGCCCGGAGCCAATTGTCGGAGAAACGCCGGCGGTTTGGGGCGCGGCCGGCGCGCCTGGTCTTGTTCCGCCGTCTGCATGATCCGGTCGAGCGTTCCGGCAGGCGCGCTCGCCGTTAGGAATCCAAACGTCACCACAAACGCGACGCCCGTCAGGGCCACCGAGCCGATCCACCCGCTCGTGCGCGTGTACGGCCGCCGGCGCACGCGCTGCACCAGCCACGCGACGATGGCGCCGACGATGCCGGCCAGGGCGAGGTGCATGTCGGACGCGACGATCAACAGCAGGAAGACGCCGGCGAGTCCGGCGATGAGCCGCGACATGGCGGATGATTCGGAACCGGCCCGCACCGGCACCGGCCCGGGCGCATCAGGTGACTCGCCCGGAGGATTGCTAGCGTTCATCATTATGCGAACCCTGCTCCTTGAGGAGGACAGCGTCTGAAGCACTTTCTCGAGCGTGTGGCCGACCGATTCGGATTTGCGCTGATCCGGAAGACGGAACCGCCCGTCGCGCAACCCGACCTCGAGCCCGACTTCTTCGCCCTCCACGCGCGGTGTGCGCCGTACACGCTCACGTCGGTGGAGCGCGTGTACGCGCTGCGGCAGGCCGTCGCGTACATCAGCCGCCACGGGATCGACGGCGACATCGTCGAGTGCGGCGTGTGGCGCGGCGGCAGCATGATGGCGGCCGCCCTCACGCTGCTTGCGTTAGGCGACACGCGCCGCACGCTGTGGCTGTACGACACCTACGAGGGGATGAGCGAGCCCACCGACCGCGACGTCAATCGCGGCAACCGCGCGGCGCGGCGCCGCTGGGAGCGCTCCCAGCTCGACGGGCACAACGCGTGGAACTATGCGCCCCTCGAGGACGTGCGGCAGAATGTCCTGTCCACCGGATACCCGGAAGCGAAGCTGCGCTTCGTGAAGGGCAAGGTCGAAGACACGATCCCGGGCGCCATCCCCGAGCGCGTCGCGATCCTGCGGCTCGACACGGACTTTTACGAGTCGACCTACCACGAGCTCACGCATTTGTATCCGTTGCTGGTGTCGAGAGGGGTGCTGGTGTTGGACGACTATGGGCACTGGCGGGGCGCACGCGACGCCGTAGACCGATATCTGGCCGAGACGAACCCGCCCATCCTGCTCGACCGCATCGACTATTCGGGGCGCATCGCCGTCAAGCCGTAGCGGCGCCGCGCTATCGTTAGGCGCTCGCGTCGCGGGCGTGACTCGTGAATCCGTCGATCGCGGCGATGAGATCCGCCAGGTCGAACGGCTTCACGAGATACGGGACGCGGCAGGCGTGAATGAGGTCGAACGCGCGATCGCTCGTGTCGCCCGTGGTGATGAGCGTCGCCGTGCGGAGATGCGGATAGAGCGCGGCCGCCAACTCGAAGAATTCGTCGCCCCGTTGGTCGGGGATGCGCAGGTCGACGATCATCGCGTCGAACGTCTCGCGCCCGAGCAGCGATTGCGCGGCTTCCGCGGTTTCGGCTGACCGGGGCTCGTAGCCTGCGCGACGCAGCGCGATGGACAATGCCCGGCAAATGGTGGGTTCGTCGTCCACCACGAGCACGCGGGGCATGAGCGGTCGCTGGATCATCCGTGTCCCGGTCGAGGCGGACGCGGCGGTGCCTCGCCGCGCTCGAGCACGTGCGCCGAATCGCCAACCACCCGGCGCAGGGCTGCGGGCGGCCGGTACAGCGATCGCACACAATGCGTGACGACCTCGGCCGGCGGCATCAGGTGCATGTCGCGAGACGTGCGCACCGCCGTGGTCAGGCGGAGATGCCGTGCCAGGATCCGCGGCGCGACGCGCAACCGATGCGCGGCACCTTGCACGGTCATGTCACCGGAGCGAAGCATTTGATAGGCGCGGAGTACCCGCGCCGTCACGAGCAACTGCGTCGGTGACGTGAGACCGGCATCGGTCACGAGCCGATGCACATGTCTCCGCGACATGTTGGCGGCGCATGCGAGGTCTTCGACCGATGGGAAGCGATGCGGGGCGGCGAAGAGCTGGCGGATTGCGCGTACGAGCGGAGCCGGCAGTCGTTCGATCGGCCGAGCCAGCGCATCGAGCAGGAGGTTGGCCACGGCATCGGCGGTAAGGCGCAGGATGAGATCGCGAATCGCCGTCGTGCCATCATCGATGCCGGCGAGCAAGAGCCCGCTCATTCCGGCGCCGTGCAGCAATTGGGGCAGGGGGCTCACGCCGGATGCCGTGAGCGTGGTGTAGATCACGCACGGGATCCAGTCGTAGCGGGCGAGGATGGCGGTGAGCTCCTTCACCCGTCCCGCGACGCGAGGGTCTGCCGGATCGATGACGACGAGATTGACGGGAGCCGCATCGAGGATGGTCGTTAGGCCAGTTGGGCCATCGATCGCGTCGAGTGCGCGCACGGTGAACGCGGGCGGGGTCGCCAGCCGGATGCGCAGCAGTTTCGGGTCGGGCACCAACGTCACGAGATCCATGCGGCCCACCTGCGTCGAACGAGATGTCCCGATGGTGTATCGTGTGTCCCCAAAGTGCAGTTGCATGTCCCCAAACTGCACTCCGAGCACGTCCATGTGATGCTAGGCTGGTCGCGGGTGAGACGCACGTCGGGAAGTCGCCCGACGCTCGACCCGTCACCGCGTCTAGCACACAGAGGATCCATGCGCCGCTTTACTGCCCGTCTCATTCTCGCCGCAATTACCCTGGCGTTTGTCGCTTGCACGTCGCCGACCGCCCCCACGCAACCGAGCGATCAGACCGTCACCATCGGACCGCACTAACCGAGACTCAACACCGGCGCACCGTCGATCGGATCGGTACGCCAGCGTGCTCGTGTTCGTCGTCGTCTCCGCCGCGCCCGGCGCGGCGGCCCCTCCCACCGTTAGGCGGATGCCGTTTCCATCTCTTCGCGCATCCTGCCTAACGCACGGGCGACCACGACCGTTTTGGCCGGCGGCTCGCTGACCGGATCGGGACCGACCGGCGGGGCCGTACGCAGCTTCGCGATCGCGTCTTCGATCTCGAAACCCAGTTGCGCCAAGCCGTGCCGCGTCGAGATCTCCACCGCGCGGCCGTACTCCATGCGCGCCGTCTCGATCCGCCCGAACTGCCAGGCCCCCCATCCCGCGTAATAGTGGTAGTAGCCGGCCAACCGCGGCGGCAGCTGCTCCGTCGCGAGCTGGCGCCGGTACTGCTCGAACAACGGCTCCGTGCGGTCCTTCGCGGCCATATCCATCAGGTTGATGAGCGCGGCACCGCGAACGTACGGCTCCTGCGTCGTCGCTATGAGAATGAGACTCGCATCGCGCGCGGCGCGGCGCACGCCTAACTCGATGAAGGCCGCGGCCACGTCGGCGAGCGCGCGGTCGCGGGCCAACGGATCGCGCAGGCCGCGCAGCGCGCGGAATGCGAACCGCACCGCCGCCTCGAAGCGCTTGCGTTGGAACGCGACGTGCGCGCGGCCGTGGAGCGCCACCGCCATTTCGTCGGGCAGTCCCGCCCAACGGGCGTCCTGCGCCGCGCGCCGCAACAGGGCGTCGGCCACCGCGAGATTCCCCGACTCCGACAAGACGGCGGCGCCGAGGCACCGTGCTTTGATCTGCGTCGACCAATCGGACACGCTCGCCGCCGATTCGGCGGCCGCGCGAAACGCGTGCTGTGCGTCGGCCCACCGCGCTTGCTGCCGGCGGCACTCGCCTAACCGCATGTATGCGGCTGCGGCATCGGACACGTCGCCGTGCTCGGACGGCCCGCGGCAGAGACGCACGACCGTCTCGTACACGTCGGCCGCCAACGCCCACCGCGACTCGAGCTCGAGCACGCGGCCGTAGGCCATGAGCCGCGGACGCGCCGTGACCGAGCGGTCACCGCTTTCGCTGGCCAACACGTTGAGGAGGCTTGCCAGCACGCTGCCCACGGCATCGCCGGCGCCCAACGATTCGAGACACGCCCACGCCGCCCGCGTCGCGCGCACGTCGTCCACGCGCTGCGCATCACGACTCGCGAGCAGGTAGTCCGCGAGTCTCAAACACACCAAGCCCGCCGACACCCGGCGCCACTCCGGCGTGGTGTCGTCACCGAGTTCCGCGAGGAACTCGAAGAATGGCGCGTGTTGAACGGTGATGTCCCGAATCGGCACTGTGGGGTCTGAAATTCGTATCGCGTTGTCCCGCGACTGCCTTTCTTCGCCGCTGTCCTCGGCGTCGCGTCGGGCAGAATGTCTCAGGGATTTGCCGCGAAACCGGATTCTGCGTCGGCGGGGAGGATCAAGGGCCATGACAGAGTATCGGGAAAAACTGCGTAACCTGCAATGGTCGCAAAGACACTACGGCCAAACCGGACAAGAATCTGACAAGCGGGGTCAGCCGTAGAGAGTCCCGGCACGACTCGTTTCACTCAGCGCCGGTCGCTGGCCAGGGCGGAGTCGCTCCCCACGCCCCACCAGGCGATATCGGACCACCAGCCGTCGGCCCTCAGCCCGCGCGGCTCGATGGGCCGGCGCACCGCGCCCAGGTTGACCAGGTCGTACAACCAGACGGCAGGCGTGTTTGACACGAGCACCGACCACGCGCGCCGGTACAGCATGCGGGCGCGGGCCTCGCTCTCGGCGTCGATCGCGCTGTCCAACAGCGCGTCGAACTCCGGGTTCGCAAAGCGGCCGAAATTCGATCCGGCGGGCGGCGCCGACGCGCTCGCCCAGATCTGACGCGCGCTGGCCGGCGAGGGATCCCACTTGAGATCCAGCAGTGTCGCATCGAACTGTCCGTTCACCATCGCATCGATCGACGTGTTGAGCTCCGTCTGATCGATCTCGACATCGATGCCCGCGCACCGGAGCTGCGCCTGCAGCACCACCGCCGCCGCGACACGGTCGGCGCTGCTCGTGGGCACGAGAAGGCTAACGGTGAGGGGCCGGCCGGCGCGGCGCCGCGTACCAGTCCGGGGATCGCGCACCCATCCTGCGGCGTCGAGCGCACGCGATGCCCCGGCGCAGTCGGCAGGGACCGGCGGCAGGAACACGGAGTCGAGCAGCATGGTGGGGAAGGGCCCCTGCGCCACCCGGGCGGTTTCGCCTAACACACCGCGCACCAGCGCCGGCCGGTCGATGGCCAGCGCGATCGCGCGCCGCACGCTCGCGTCGCCGAGTACCGGGTGCGGCCGCGACGGATGCCCCGGGTCGCGGAGGTTGAACAGCAGCGCCACGTTCTCTTCGGATGGCCAGCGCACGAGGCGCACCTCGCGGTGCGCACGCACGCGCGGCACATCGGTGGCGGTGATGCGATCGAGGAAATCGATCTCGTGCGCGAGCAATCGCGTGACGGCAACGCCGGGATCGCGCGTAACGGTGAACAGGATGCGATCGAATGCGGGCCGCCCCGCGCGGTACGCGGTGTCGGCATCCAACTGAATCGACGTCCCGGATGCCCAACGGACAAACCGATACGGCCCGCTGCCAACCGGCGCGCGTCCCAATGCAGAGGTGCGCCAACGCTCCGGCGCGATGCTGTCGAGGAGATGTGCGGGCAGGATGCGTGGCGAGTACGTGGCCGTGTAGAACTCGTCCGGCGTGCGCGTGTGAAACCACACCACCGCGGTCATCGAGTCGCGCACGGACACGGAATCAATGTTGGAGAGCAGCGGCGCGGCGATCGAGCCCGCGGCGCTGTCCTTGAACACGCGAAACGAAAACCGTACGTCGCGGGCAGTGACCGGCACGCCATCCTGCCACCGCGCGCGCGGATCCACGTGGAATGCAATCGACAACGAGTCCGGCGCCCAACGCCACCGGTCGGCCAGACGAGGCCGGTAGTCGCGGTCGCCAATCGTGTTGAGTGTACTGTCGGGATCGGCTAACCGCTCGAAGATCTGATCCGAAATCGCCGCGCCTTGCGAGGTCGCGGTGAACGGCGGCAGCAGCATGTCGGCGTCCGCGGCAAGACTCACCACCAACTCGTGTGGATGTGCATCGCGCTGCGGAGGCCGGCAAGACGCCGCGGTAGCGAGTGCCAGCGCGATCGCGACACGCGCGGGTCGCGTCCATGCGCGTGCCCAACGCGAGCCGCTCCGCGGATACGCGGCGGCGTCCGTTGGGCATACTCGTGTGGCGAGCTCGACGCCATGGGGCCGTGGTGCCTCGATCATCCTCGTGTGGAAAATGCTGGGAAGAAACGCGCGCGCGTCGCAGATGCGCGCGCGTTGATGCCCGAACGAACGTACGAGTCGGGCAGGCGTGCTGTACAGGCGACGCACCAAACCTCGGGTATGGGAACGTTATGCCGAGGCAAAGCCTTTAAACTTGAAGGAATCGCGGTCCGTTGGGCCGCGCGAACGATCGCCTTACGACGGAGCAGACACATGACGACCTCGACCATCCATCCATCAAAAACGACAACCACGTGGACGCTCGACCCGGCGCACACGCTCGTGGAGTTCGCAGCGAAGCACCTCATGATCACCACCGTGAAGGGGCGCTTCACCGACGTGAGCGGTACCATCCACACGGATGAAACCGATCCGGCGGCGTCCTCGGTCGAAGCCGTGATCAAAGCGGCGAGCATCGATACGCGCACGGACCAACGCGACGCGCACCTCAAGTCGGCCGACTTCCTCGAGGTGGAGCGCTTCCCCGAGATCACGTTCAGAAGCACGAAGGTCGAGCGCGTGGGCGACGCCCACTATCGCGTGACCGGCGATCTCACCATTCACGGCGTCACGAAGCCGGTGGTGCTCGACGTGAGCGACGAGGGCCGCACGAAGGATCCCTGGGGCGGTGAGCGCGCCGGCTTCAGCGCCACCACCCGCATCGATCGCCGGGACTTCGGCCTAACGTGGAATCAGGTCGTCGAGTCCGGCGGCGTGCTGGTCAGCAACGAGATCCGCATCACGCTCGAGGTCGAGGCAACCAAGTCGGCGGCCTGACCGGCTATTCGTCGCGGAGCGTCACGACGGGATCCACCCGTGTGGCGCGCCGCGCCGGAACGAGCGTGGCCACGACGGCTACGCCGCACAACAGCAGCGACACGAGCGTGAACGTCGCCGGATCCGTGGGCTGCGTGTCGAACAACTGACTGGTCATGAGCCGCGTGAGCGCGAAGGCCGCACCGAGGCCGACCGCCACGCCGGCCAGGACCAACGCCAGCGCCTGCCGCATGACCATCATCAAGACGTCGCGCGCACGGGCGCCTAACGCCATCCGGATCCCCATCTCGCGGCTGCGCTGCGTCACCGAGTACGATGTGACGCCGTAGATCCCGAGCGATGCCAACAGCAGCGCCAACGCGGCGAAGACGCCGAGCAGCACCATCGACAGCCGGCGTTGTCCCATGGACGAGCCGATCATGTCGTCCATCGTGCGGATGTGTGCCACCGGTTCGTTCCGGTCAACCGACCGGACCGCCGCGCGAACGGCGCCTGCATACTGTTCCGGCGGCCCGACGGTGCGTACCGCTACCGTGAGGCGGTCGATGCCATCGGCTTGCGCGTACGGGATGTACAGTTGCGGCCGCGGGTCGGCCGCCAACCCTTCCTGCTTCGTGTGGCCGATCACGCCGACGATGGTGCGGTACTTCGTGCTGTCGTTCGGCGCGGACATCCCGAACCACATGCGGCGCCCGATGGGGTCGTCGCCCGGACGGAAGTACCGCCGGACGAACTGGTCGTCCACGACCACCACGCGCAGCGCGCCCGCGGCATCGGCGTCGGTGAATGTGTGGCCGCGTTTGACGGCGATGCGCAGCGTGGAAAAATAGCCGGGACTCACGATGCGAATGTCGCCCCACGGCATCGCAGCGTTAGGCGGCGGCGTATAGCCCTCCACGTTGTAGCTGCCGGTGGACCATTCGCCGCTGAAGGGCATCACGGTCACGCCGCCGGCCCCGCGCACGCCGGGCATTTGCGCGAGCCGCGGCATCACCGCGTTGTAGAAGGCGGTGCGCGCCGTGTCCGTCGGGTACGAGAGGGCGGGGAGCGTCAGCTCGAACGTGAGCAGGTGGGAGGGATCGAATCCAGGATCGACCGCGGCGAGCTTGGTGAAGCTCTTGATCAACAGGCCGGCGCCGCTCAACAGCGTGAGCGCGAGCGCCACCTCGGCCACCACCAGCACGCGGCGCAGCGTCGAGCCCGCCCGGTCGGCGGTTCCACTCCGGCCGCCTTCCTTGAGTGTGTTGTGCATGTCGCCGCGCGACATCTGGAGCGCCGGCGCCAACCCGAACAGCACGCCGGTGACTAACGCAACGACCAGCGTGAACAGCATCACGTGGCCGTCGATGCCCAACTCGCTGACCCGCGGCACGTTGCTCGGATTCGCCGCCACCAGCACCCGCACGCCGACGTACGCGAGCAGCAAGCCGAGCGCCGCGCCGACGAGCGACAAGATCGTGCTTTCCACGAGGAGCTGCCGCACCAGATCGCGCCGGCGCGCGCCTAACGCGGTACGAATCGCGACTTCCTTGGCGCGTCCCGCCGCGCGGGCCAGCAGCAGGTTCGCCACGTTGGCACAGGCGATGAGCAGCACGAAGCCGACCGCGCCCAACAGCACGAGCAGCGCCGGGCGGATGTCGCCCGTGCCCAACTCGGTGAGCGACTTCACGCCCAGCGTCCAATCGTGCGGAATCTCGTTCGGGTGATCGTGTCTCAGCTGCCCGGCGAACGCGTGCATGTCGCGCTGCGCCTGATCGAGGGTCACGCCGGGCTTGAGCCGCGCCGTGAGCTCGAGATACTCAGAGGTGTACGACGACGGCACGAAGTCGCTGTCGGCGAGCGCGAGCGGCGTCCAGATCTCCGCGTCGTGCGACCAGAAGTCGTGGAACGATGGCGGCATCACGCCGACGATCGTGTACGCGATGCCGTTGAGCGACATCGTACGGCCCACCACCTCGGGGCGGCCGCCGTATAGACGCTGCCACAGGCCGTCGCTCAGCACCACGACACGGTTGTGCCCGGGCACATCTTCGTCGGGTAGGATCGTCCGGCCTAACGCAGGCGTCACCCCGTACGTGCGGAAGAAATCGCCCGACACCTTCGTGCCGCGCAGCCGCTGTGGATCGCCGACGCCCGTGAGGTTCGCTTGCCAGTCGCCTTCGACCGCGACGTCCGTGAACAGGCGCGTGCGGTCGCGATAGTCGCGGAATCCCGGCGCCGACACCGGCGCTTCGAGCTTGAGCGATGGATAGTCGTGTTGAATCGTGACCAAACGGTCCGGCTCGGCGTACTGCAACGGCCGCAACAACACGGTGTTGACCACGCTGAAAATCGCGCTGTTGGCGCCGATGCCGAATGCCAGCGTGAGCACGACGATCGCGGTGAACCCGGGGTGCGCGCGCAAACGGCGCAGCGCGTAGCGGATGTCGCCGGCCAGAGTATCCATCGTTGAGTCTGCTCCGCGTGTGTCGTGACGCACGGGCGACGCGCCCCGATGAGCCTCGCGTCGCGCGAACACACCCACCTACGACAGTCGATGGGGCTTTCGTTTCGACAGCTGAGCAGGCTGATGGGTTTGAGTCAGCCCGAACGCAGTTACAGCTAGTGCCGGTGCACGTGCACGCAGAGCACAGCGGACGCGCCGGTCGCGTAGCAACCACCCACCCGGACGGCATGGGTGTTGTCCGCCGGTGTCAGCGTGTGCGCGCTACGCGTCCAGCGCTTCACCTCACCGCGTACGTCGATGTGGGCAAACGGACCGTGCGGTCCCATTGCGTCGTACAAGCCGAGGCCACCGGCGAGGTCGGGGTAGTGCTGCTCCACGCGTTCCACCGCGCGCTCGATCACACGCACGTCTCCCCGGTCGACCCGACCGTCGAGATTGAGGTCGTCCATGCGGCCGTTGCCATCGGCGTCGATGATGATGTCGGCCGCGTCGCCGTATTGGTGACGGCTCTCGCGCGCGCGGCCGCTCGCGTCGCCCAGCGCCAGATTGTAGGCCGGCGTCCGGAAGCCCGACAACACAGTCACGTGTGACGTGTCGATGCCGTGTCGCGCGAGGTCTTGCAGCACGAGCTCGAGCTTGTCGAGCAATGCCTCACGCAACACCACATACTTTGGCCACACGTTTCGCTGGTCGTGTGTAAGAAAGTCGCGCAAGCGGAAGTGCTCGGACACGTAGGTGTCCTCGTTAGCCGGCGTCACCTCGATGAAGTCCGATGGATTCGCGTACGCGTTCGAGCTGATGCGACGTCGCTCGGCCGGCCAGTAGCCAACCAGGTAGTTGTCGATCCACGACCCGAGTTTCGTATGAAACGGTCGCGTGGGCAGAAACGTGAACGGTTGTCCGTCCACGCCGCCCGGGACGGACCACGACTCGACGGACGGTGCAGTGTCGCCCAACGAAAGTGCCGCGACTTCGATGCGAGTCGCAAAGTGCGCGCGCAGCGCCCCGCTGGCACCGAGCATCGTGTCGCCGAGCGCGATGTGCGGCATGATCACGCGCGGCGGCAGCAGCTCGGCGCCGCTGATCGGGAGCACCACCGCGTTTGCTGGCATCTCCGCGGCCGCGCGTGTGTGTGTGGCGGCGACGCCAAGCGCCGCCGACAAGGCCACGGTTACGGTTGCAGTCGCGATCCAGCGGAAGTACATGTCGTGTGGGGACAACGGGCTACGCGTGTATGCGGGGAGCGCGCAACGCCCCGCCACGAGAAGGACGCCCGGGCGCGCTTCGAGCAAACGTCAAATGGCGGGCTCCGCATTGCGAAGTATTTGTGGGAGAGCGGTCTCCGGGCGTGTTAACCCCCGTTCAGGCGCGTCGTCTCCCTTGTATGGGGAAGGCGAGTGCGGAGCACATCTAGTGGCGACGCGGCCCGGGAGACACGATGAAATCCGAGTTGGAGTGGCAGCTCGACGAGCTGGAACCCGGCTGCGAGATCTTGGTAAAGGATCGCGAGGGGCGATTCGTCGCGCGCGGCGTCCTGCGGAGCGATCGTGAGTCGCTGTTGGGTGCCAATGGCGAGTACATCTCGCTCAAAGGCCACCCGGACTGGACGATCATGGTGAAGAAGTAGGCCGCCCGAGCGCAAGAAACCTGGCGCGCGCATGCCGCGTAGAGATGCAGAGGAGGTGCGACATGCTTGCCATCCTGGGCTTAGCGATAACCGGCGCGGCTGTGGTAATCGGATACATGAACAGTCGGCATTTCGTGCGCACGCGATTGCGTTACGTGGACGCGGCGCAGCGTCGGACCACGCCAATCATAGCGGGAGTTGTTGCGGCGCTTGTGGCATCGCCGGTGGTGTGGTTCTTACCGGCGGTGGGAACCGGAGCGGCATTGTTGTTCGGACTGGCGGTGGGTACGGGTGTGGCGCACGGTGCGCGGGACGTGCGCAAGGGGACGGCGGGATTGTTGGAGCCGTGAGGGCGGGGTAACACAGCAGGCGCGAGAACAGGGCGCGATCGTCGAGTGGCGATCGCGCTTTTTTTTTCACGGCTCGGACGCGGCGTGATCTTGCGCAGCAGAGGACAAGGGATACTTTAGCCCACGTTACATTGCCGTAGCTCGCCACGCGCCGAGCGCTGATCACCCCGCCAAGGAGGTTAGCGACCCTTCCGTTCGTCCCGCATTGTCGCCGGGATTGCATCCATCATTGCACACCGGCACCACTCAGCCGCCCCCTTCCGATTCTCCCTCGGAGGAGATCATCCATGCTTGTTCCACTGTGTGTCTCACGCCGCACGCGACACCGCGGTGTCGGGTCGCGCCCCGCGGCGCGCGTCCTCACGCGCGCTGCAACGCTCGCGATGGCGCTCGAGTTGGCGCTCGCCGGCGCGGCGCGCGCCCAACAAGGCGAAATCGCCGGCTCCATTACCGACAAGTCCAACAATCAGCCCATCGCCGGCGCGCAAGTCGTCGTCCAGGGCACCACGCTCGGCGCCCTGTCGGACATCGCCGGCCATTTCCGCATCCGTGGCGCGTCGGGCAACACCGCCACCGTCATCGCGCGGCGCATCGGCTACGCGTCCGAGACCAAGAGCGTGACCGTCGGCGACACCGCCGTGCAGTTCGTGCTCGAGCCGCGGGCTACGAGCCTCGATGAAGTCGTCGTCACCGCGACCGCCGGCGCGGCCACCAAGCGCGAGATCGGCAACGCGGTGACCACCATCGACGCGAGCCGCATTCAGCAGATCGCGCCCATCCAGAGCTTCCAGGAGCTGCTCAACGGACGCGCGCCCAACGTCGACGTCATCGAGGGCTCGGGCCAGGTCGGGACAGGCGCCAAGATCCGCGTACGCGGCATCTCGAGCTTCGACCTTACCCAGACGCCGCTCATTTACGTGGACGGCGTGCGCATGGACAACGACCAGGCGACCGGCCCGGTGAATCAGGCGTTCGGCTCGAGCTCCATCTCGCGCTGGAACGACATCGATCCCGAGGAGATCGCCAAGGTCGAAGTGATTCGCGGTCCATCAGCGGCCACGCTCTACGGCACTGAAGCGTCGAATGGCGTCATCCAGATCGTGACCAAGCAAGGCGCCACTGGTCCGGCGCGCTACGAGTTTTCCGTGACGCAGGGGACCAACTTCATCATGAATCCGCAAGGGCGTTGGCCGACCAACTGGAACATGGTCAACGGGAGCCTCCAGTCGATCAACTTCACGCAGCTCAACGACGCGTATAAGCAGCACACCGGCAACGACATCTTCCAGAACGGCTACACGCGCAAGTATCGCGCGGGCATCGGCGGCGGGTCCGACCTGTTTCAGTACTATGTGTCGGCCACCAGCGAGCGCGATGACGGGGCCGAACAGACCAACGATCTGCATCGCGAAAATTTCCGGGCGAACCTCACGGCACAGCCCAGCTCAAAATTCAAGATCGAGACGCACATGGGCTATCAGACGGGGCGGACCAACCTCGCGCCTGAAGCCGGGTACGGCGGCCTCCCGTGGACGACGATGCTCATGGACCCGGCGTCCGTGTCCGACTCGGGTGCGTACGGGTTCGGCAGCTCGCTGCCGTGGCAGTACAACGAAGAGTACCACATGTTCCAGGACATCAACCGCTTCACCGGCAGCATTCAATTCACGCACCAGCCCACGTCGTGGTTCACGCAGCGCTTGATCCTGGGCGCCGACCAGGTCAACACCATGGACGTCGAGATGGCGCTGCGCATCGACTCCCTGATCAACACAGGGATCGGCACCGACGCGTTAGGCTACAAGTTTCAGTCGAACAACACCGATGCGTTCCGCACGTACGACTACGCGGCCACCGCGAAATTCGGGCTGTCCGACTTCAACTTCGCGACGTCCGTCGGCGCGCAGTACTACACGAAGAAGTACGAATTCGTGAGCGCGGGCGGCTTCGTGTTCCCGGCGCAGGGCCTCACGGCGATCAATGCGCTCACGAGCAGCTTGAGCACGGGCCAGGACGTGACCGAGAACAACACGTTAGGCTACTACGCCCAGGAGACCATCGGCTGGAGCGACCGCCGCTACCTGACGCTCGCGCTGCGTACCGACAAGAACAGTGCGTTCGGCACGGACTTCAAGCGCGCGTACTATCCCAAGGCCAGTCTGTCGTGGGTGATCAGCGACGAGCCGTTCTTCCACGTGAACTGGCTCAATTCTCTCCGCCTGCGTGCCGCGTACGGCGAGACGGGCCAGCAGCCCGACCAGTTCTCGGCGCTCAGGACATACGGACCGGTGACGGGCCCCGGCGACCAGCCGGCCGTCACGGCGCTCACGCTGGGCAATCCGAAGTTAGGCCCCGAGCGCGGGAAGGAATTCGAGACCGGATTCGAGAGCAGCTTCCTCAGCGATCGCGTCGGCATCGAGTTCACCTACTACGACAAGAACACGGACAACGCGATTCTCGACCAGGCGGTAGCGCCTTCGGTCGGCTTCGGCTCCGACATGCTCGTGAACGCCGGCCACATCAAGAACTCCGGTGAAGAGCTGGTGCTCAACGTGACGCCGGTGCGCGGCGACAACTTCCAGTGGGACGCCGCCGTTTCTTTCTCGCACAACACGAACAAGATCATCAGCCTCGGCATTCCGGGCGTGACGTCGATCTCGCCGGGCACATACCAGGAAGACATCAATGGATTCCCGGTGGGCGCGTGGTTCCTGCGCAAGGTCGTGAGCGCCAAGGTCGATGAGACCGGCACGGCGTACGACATCATGTGCGCCGACGGCCACGGTGGTCAGGTCGACTGCTCGACCGCACCGAACGTCTACCAGGGCTCGAGCGTGCCGACCAAGGAAGGCGCGTTCACGTCCACGTTCACCTTGTGGAAGCGCCTCAAGCTGTACGGAACGGTCGACTATCAGCTCAACTTCCAGAAGCTCGATGGCAATGCGCGCATCCGCTGCTACTTCGAGATCGGCGGCCTGTGCAAGGATCTCGCCGACCCGGTGCACGGCAACCCGATCATCGTCGCCGGCGCGCAGGAAGGCATTCCGTCATACCTGATCAGCAACGCCAGCTTCTACCGGTTAGGCGAAGTCTCGGCCTCGTACGCGTTGTCGGACGAGATGGCGGCCAGGCTGCACGCGCGTTCGGCGTCGCTCACGCTCGCCGGCCGCAACCTGGTGACGTGGAGCAACTATAAGGGCCTCGACCCGACCGCCCAGTTCCTGGGTGGCTCGCGCGGCACCAGCGTGGCCTGGGAGCAGACGGTGACGCCGACGCTCTCCTCGTTCCTGCTGACCTTGAATCTCACGTTTTGACCGACGACCTCACTCAGCCGACAACTCTCATGAAACTCTCGCAGAGTACCACCACGGCGCGGCGGTCGAGACAGGGAATCGTGCTGTTCAGCGCGGCGCTCCTGCTCAGCGCGCTCGCGGCCTGTGACAGCCTCCTCGACGTGCCAGTACCAAGCCGCATTCCGGCGGGTCCGTTGGAGACGCCGGCCAATGCTGTTCTCCTGACGAACGGCGCGATCGGCGACTTCGATTGCGCGTTAGGCTCATTCATCATCGTGGGCGGCCAGCTGACGGACGAGCTCGAGGACGCCACCGAGACGGCCGCTCGCTGGGTGTACGACAAGCGCGCGGTGCCCACGGACCAGCAGCTGTACGCGATCGCGGATTGCGACGACGAAGGTACCTACATCCCGTCGAACCGCGCCCGCGAGTCGGCGGACAACGTCCTGCGCATCCTGCAGAACGCAACCGATGACCAGATGCCGAGCGGCGTCAGCCGCGACAGCCTGATCGCGACGCTGGCCGCGTACGCCGGCTACGCGCGCGTTCAGTTAGGCGAAATGTTCTGCTCGTCGGTCATCTCCACCTTGAACCCCGACGGCAGCATCACGTACGGGACCGAGCTGACGCCGGCGCAGATGTTCCAATCCGCGGATTCGTCGTTCACGCTGGCGATTACCACGGCGCAAGCGGCGGGCAACAATCAGGACGCGCTCGAGATGTCGTACATCGGACGGGCCCGTGCGGAGCTGGACCAGGGCCTGTGGGACGCCGCGAAAGCGGACGCCCAGCAGGTGGAAGGCGACGTGAACTACGAGCACGTCTCGACGGCGTCGGGTACGATCCCGCGCCGCGAGAACCGCGTGTGGGCGGAGAACAACGGCGTCGGGATCGCATCGTCCGTCGGACCCCGCTACCAGAACATGACTTACAACGGGGTGGCCGATTCCCGAGTCCCCACGACGGACTTTCACCAGGTATCCGAGTCCGGCCTCGAGGAGTGGGAGCAGCTCAAGTATCCCGACGTCAGCACGTCGATTCCCATCGCGAAGTGGTCGGAGGCAGAGTTGATCATCGCCGAAGCCGACGTCCGCGACGGCAATCCGGGCGACGCGATCACGATCATCAACACGCTGCACTCGCGCGCCGGCTTGCCGGCCTACAGCGGCGCCACGGACCAGGCGTCGGTGCTCGCGCAGGTCATCGAGGAGCGCAGCCGTGAGTTGTTCCTCGAGGGCCAGCGTCTGTACGACGTGATTCGCAACAACCTGTCGTTGCAGCCGGCGCCGGGTTCGCCGTACCGCAACGGCGGCACGTATGGTCCCGATGGCTCGCAGCTGTGCCTCAAGCTGCCGGACATCGAGCGGGCGAACAACCCGAACCTGTCGCACTAGGCGGCACACGGTCCACGCACACAGAAACGGCGGCCTAACGGCCGCCGTTTTTGCGTGTGCGAACACGTGCCCGGGCGTTCTTACATGTTCTCCACCATCGCCTTCCCGAACTCGCTCGTCTTGAGCAGCGTCGAGCCGGGCATCAGGCGCTCGAAGTCGTACGTCACACGCTTCTGCGCGATGGTCTTCTCGAGCGAGCGCACGATGAGGTCTGCGGCTTCGGGCCAACCCATGTAGCGCAGCATCATCTCGCCGCTCAGAATCAACGAGCCGGGGTTCACCTTGTCCTGGCCCGCGTACTTGGGCGCGGTGCCGTGCGTCGCCTCGAACACCGCGTGGCCCGTGAGATAATTGATGTTCGCGCCGGGCGCGATGCCGATGCCGCCCACTTGCGCCGCCAGCGCATCCGAGATGTAGTCGCCGTTCAGGTTGGGCGTCGCGATCACGCTGTAGTCCTTGGGGCGGAGCAGGATCTGCTGCAGGAACGCGTCGGCGATCACGTCCTTGATCACCACTCCGTTAGGCAGCTTGAGCCACGGGCCGCCATCCAGCTCCGTCGCGCCGTACTCCTGGCGCGCGGTCTCGTAGCCCCAGTCGCGGAACGCACCCTCGGTGTACTTCATGATGTTGCCCTTGTGGACCAGCGTCACGCTCGTGTACTTCTGGGCAATGGCGTAGTCGATCGCGGCGCGGACGAGGCGCTTGGTCCCGTCTTCCGAGATCGGCTTGATGCCGATGCCGCTCGACTCGGGGAACCGGATCGTGCGCGCGCCGAGCTCCTCGCGGAGGAAGCGAATGAGCTTCTCGGCTTCCGGCGAGCGCGCCTTGTACTCGATGCCGGCGTAGATGTCTTCCGTATTTTCGCGGAAGATCACCATGTTCACGTCCTGCGGCGCCTTCACGGGTGACGGCACTCCCTCGAACCAGCGGACCGGTCGCACGCAGGCGTACAGATCGAGTTGTTGGCGCAACGCGACGTTGAGCGAACGAAAGCCGCCGCCCACCGGCGTCGTGAGCGGACCCTTGATGGCGACCAGATACTTCGCGATCGCGGAGACCGTCTCTTCCGGTAGCCACGTGTTGAGCACGTTTTTCGATTTCTCTCCGGCGAGCACCTCGTACCACGCGATACGACGCGTCGTGCCGTATGCTTTGCGGACCGCGCCGTCGAGCACGAGCTGTGATGCACGCCAGATGTCGGGACCCGTGCCGTCGCCCTCGATGAACGGAATGACGGGCTCGGTGGGCACGGACAACTTGCCGTCGCGCATCGTGATCGGCTGGCCGGCGGGCGGGGCGAGATTCTTGTATTCGGACACCGTGGAGGTCGACATATGCTCCCTGGGCAGTCGTCGGGGTTCGTGGGAACTCTTGCAAAGTTACGTCGGGTGACATGAACGGCAACGGGAACGTCGAGGCCGTAGCGACGGCGATTCACGAGGCGTACGATGCCTACCAGAGCCGGTTCCGCGCGATCACGCGCCGCGCGTCGGAGCGGTTCGTGCGGCGCGAATGGCGTGACGCGCAGCGCGATGCATCGGAGCGCATCGTGTTGTACAAACAGCGCGTCGATGCGGTGCTGGCGCAGACGCGCGCCATGTTGGGCGATTGTGTTACCGATGTCACCACGTGGGAAGAGATCAAGTGGATGCACGGCGCCCTCATTGCCGAGCGCGCCGACTGCGAGATCGCCGAGAGCTTCTTCAACTCCGTCACTCGGCGCATTTTCTCGACGGTGGGCGTGAACCCGCTCGTCGAGTATGTATTCCCGGACAACGAGCCGGGCGACATCGATGATGGCCCGCCGGTCACGCGGCGCTATGCATGGCGCGGCGACACGGCCGACGTGGTGCGCCGCGCGCTGCACGACCTCTCGTGGGACACGCGCTGGCGCGACCTGGACGCCGACGCCGAGCGCGTCGCCGAGCGCATCGACGCCGAGCTCCTCACGGTACGGAGATCGTTAGGCTTTGATGCGCTCGAAGTGCTCGAAGCGCCGTTCTTTCGCAACAAGGGGGCGTATCTCGTCGGGCGGCTGCTGCACGCCGACGGTGAGCCGCCGCTGCCCGTCCTGCTCCCGTTGCTGAACGGCGAGGAGGGCATCTACGTGGACGCGGCGCTGTTGAGCGAAGACGAAGCGAGCATCGTGTTCGGGTTCAGTTGGTCGTACTTTCTGGTCGAGATCGCGCGGCCCCACGCGGTGGTGGATTTTCTCCATGCGATCATGCCGCTCAAGCGCATCGACGAGTTGTATAACGCGATCGGGTACAACAAGCACGGCAAGACGGAGCTGTATCGGACGCTCGTCGCGCATCTCGGCGCACCCGGTGCGCGCTTCGAGTTCGCGCCCGGGGAGCAGGGGCTCGTGATGAGCGTGTTCACCCTGCCGTCGCTCAACGTGGTGTTCAAGATCATCAAGGACCGCTTCGGGCATCCGAAGCGGACCACGCGTCGCACGGTGATGGACAAGTACCAGTTCGTGTTCGTGCGCGATCGCGTGGGGCGTCTGGCGGACGCGCAGGAGTTCGAGCACCTCGACCTGCCTCGGGCCTGTTTCAGCGAGCCGTTGCTCGAGCACCTGCTGGACGCCACGGCATCGACGGTGCAGCTCACGGGCGACCACGTCGTCGTTAGGCATCTGTACACGGAGCGGCGGGTGACCCCGCTCAACGTCTATCTCCGCAACGCGTCGCCGTACGACGCGGCCCTGGCGGTGCTCGACTACGGAACGGCCATCAAGGACCTCGCGGCCGCGAACATCTTCACCGGCGACATGCTGATGAAGAACTTCGGCGTGAGCCGCCACGGTCGCGTGATCTTCTACGACTACGACGAGTTGTCGCTGCTCACCGATTGTGTGTTCCGCCACTTGCCGCAGGCGCAAACGCCGGAGCAGGAGATGGCGGCTGAGCCGTGGTACTTCGTGGGCGAGAACGACGTCTTTCCCGAGGAGTTCGAGGCGTTCATGGTGCCGCCGGGCAAGCTGCGCAAGCGGTTTCTGCAACGGCACCGCGACCTGTTCACGGTGGAGTTCTGGCAGTCGATGCAGGAGCGG
>DATJET010000001.1:0-32126 GCA_035496295.1 Gemmatimonadaceae bacterium | reverse complement strand
TCATGGCCCGTGAGGGACCGCGCACGCGTAGCGCGCTCACGGCGCTGGACGAAGCGAGGTTCGGCCCGGGACGGACGCTGAATCTTCGGGCCGTCCTGCCGACGCCGGCCCAGGCTACAGCTCGCGCGGAAGCCTGGCTGCGCCAGAAGCAGGTGGAGCGCGTTGGCGACGTGCTCGTGATCACGGGGCGCGGCAACCGGAGCATCGCGGGCGTGTCGGTTGTGCGCCAGGCGGTTCTCGCCTTATTGCGCACGCTTCGACGCCGCGGCGTCGTCAATGCGATGCGCGAGCACACAGCCGGGTCATTCGTCGTGACGCTCGAGCCACTCTCGTCGCTGCGTTCGGCGCCGTCGCGGCGGAAGGATCCGACGCCCGCGCAGACCACCGATCCGAGAGTACTGGCCGGTTTGTCGCGCGAGACGAGAAAGCTGTTGCGGTCCGTCGCACTCTGCTCGTTGGAGTCGCTCGGGGTGCGGGAGCCCGAGGGGTTCGTCGAGCGCGAGATGCTCGCGCAGCTCTCGCACCTGGGCGCGACGATACGCGAGGGGCCGATGCGCGAGGAGCGGCTCCGCAACGCGTTGCTCGTCGTTCTCGACGAGCTCCAGCACCGCTGAGGCGCTGCGGGTAGGCCCGACGGCGGCGGTTGGTTAATTTCCGCCGTTCCCGTGGCAACCCGATGATCCCTGCCCCGCGCGAGTTTTCTTGAGCGATTTCCTCCAATTCGCGCTGATCACGTTCACGTCGGTTCTCTTCATCGTCGACCCGATCGCGGTGATTCCGACGTATCTGGTGATCACGCGGAACGAGACGCCGGCGCAACGGCGGACAACCGCGACGCGCGCGACAATCGCGGCGGCCGTGCTCATGATCGTGTTCGGGGTCGCCGGCCGTCTCATATTCCGATTGTTCGGGATCACGCTGCCGGCCTTCCGCATCGCCGGCGGCCTCATTCTGTGGTACGTGGCGATGGACATGCTGCGCGGACAGCGCAGCACGCAGGAGAGCAGCACCGAGATCGCGGAGGGCGCGGAGAAGGATGACGTTGCGCTCACGCCGCTGGCGATGCCGATGCTGGCCGGCCCCGGCGCGATTTCGACGGTGATGGTGCTGGCGAACCAGGCGCGATCGGTGCCGGAATCGGTGGTGGTGTACGGTTCGGTGGTGCTGACGGCGGCGATCTCCTGGGGCGCGCTTCGGTTAGGCGAGAAGCTGGTGGTGTTTCTCGGACAGACGGGAATTCGCGTGATGACGCGCATCATGGGCCTGTTGCTGGCCGCGGTCGCGGTGCAGTTCGTGGTGACCGGTGCGCGTGACGCGTTCCTGGCACACGGGTAGGGGCGTGATGCCGAACACCAACGTTTCGCGCGCTGCCTGCGTAGCCGGGTCGAATGAATCGATGGCTCACATTCACTGAACCCCAACATCATGCGTGCTCAATTGCAGGTCGCGCTTGCGACGGTCGCCGTCGTCGTGTGCGTCAGCGGCGTCTCCGGTCAACAGGCGTCGCTGCCGGGCTACACACCTGCCGAAGCGCAGCGCGAACGCGCGCTCGAAGCGAGCACGACGGCGCGACCGGACAGCGCCCAAGCCCGCTTGGATTCGCGCACGCTCTCGAGCGACGTGCACATCGCCGGCACGCCGGCCGATTCGCGCACGCGCGATTTCGTGGTCGATGCGATGAAACGGTGGGGCCTCGAAACCAACGTGCGCGCGTACGATGTATGGATGCCGTACACCACGTTGATGGAAGCGTGGCGGGTGTCGCCCGACACACTCGCGCTTCGGTTAGCCGAGGGCCCGGTACCGGAAGACACCACGTCGTGGACGGTGAAGGAGCCGGTCATCTCCAACGGGTACAGCGGCACCGGCGATGTCTCTGCGCCCGTCGTGTACGTGAACTATGGTCTCATCGAAGACTATGCGGAGCTCGATTCGTTAGGCGTATCGGTGAAGGGCAAGATCGCGATCGCGCGCTACGGCCGGTCGTATCGCGGCATCAAAGCGCGCGAAGCGGAGAAGCACGGTGCGATCGGGCTGATCATCTACAGCGATCCGGCGGACGACGGGTTTGCGCGCGGCGACGTCTATCCGTTAGGACCGATGCGGAATCCGAACGGCGTGCAGCGCGGGAGCGTGCTCAACCCCGACGGCGATCCGACGACCCCGGGCTATGCGAGCAAACCCGGCGTCCATCGCGTGCCGCTCGATTCGGTGGAGATATCGCACATCCCGGTAATCCCCATGTCGTACGGCAACGCGGCGCGGCTGCTCGAGGGATTGCGAGGTCACGAAATTCCGCAGACCTGGCAGGGCGGGTTGCCGTTCCGCTATCACGCGGGACCTGGACCGGTGTCGGCGCATCTCATTGTGCGCAGCGACACGGCAACGGCGGCGATCAAGACGATCTGGGACACGTTCGGTGTCGTGCGCGGGAGCGCATTCCCGGATGAGATCGTGATGATCGGCGGCCACCGCGACGCGTGGGGTCCCGGGGCGGCGGACAACGTGAGCGGAACCGTGAGCGTGATGGAAGCCGCGCGCGCCGTGGCCGAAGCCGTGCGTGCAGGCTACAAGCCGAAGCGCACGATCGTCTTCGCCACATGGGACGCCGAGGAGTGGGGTCTGTTAGGCTCGACCGAATACGTGGAAGACGATTCGCTGCGGCTGCTTCATGGCGCGGTGGCGTACTTCAATCAGGACGTTGCGGCGCAGGGATCTTCGTTCGGCGGCGGCGGCTCGCCGTCGATTCGCTCCACGCTGCGCGACGTAGTGCATCACGTTCCCGACCCGAGCGGCACCGGCACCGTATACGATGTGTGGCGCAAGCGGGCAAGCGTGCCCGACAGCGCGCAGCCGCGCATGAGCGACCCGGGCGGCGGCAGTGATTTCGCGGGATTCTACAATCACTTCGGTATCCCCATCGCCGAGTGGGGATTCGGAGGCGCGGGCGGTGTCTATCACTCGCTCTACGACTCGTACCACTGGATGACGAAGTTCGGCGATCCGACGTTCGGGTACCATGCCGCGGCCGCGCGCATCGGCGCGGCGATGGTGGAGCGCTTCGCCGACGCGGACATTCTACCGTACGATTACGTCGAGTACGCGCGGACGATGCGCACTTATGTTCCACGCGTCGATTCCGCGGCGAAAGCAAAGGGCTGGACCGTGGACACGACGGCGCTGGCTGCAGCGATCGATCGCATGCAGCAGGCGGCGACAGCATTCAACGCGGCGCGCGATTTGGTGCTCGCGCGCGGCGCACCATCACGCGATGTGGATGTGCGCACGAACGCAGCCCTCATGCGCGTGGAGCGCGCCTTCACGCGGCCGAATGGATTGCGGACGCGGCGATGGTTCCGGAACGTCATCTATGCCGCGGACGAGGACAACGGCTACGCCAACATGGTGTTCCCGTCGGTGAACGAAGCGATCCGCGCGGGCGACCGGGATCTCACGGCGCGAGAGATGACGGACCTGGCGGCGCGCTTCGACACGGCAACGCACGCGATCCAGGACGCAACCGCCGCGGTCACCACACACTCGAAGCGTTAGGCGAGTGCCACGGTCGCCGTTAGGCGGCGCGTCAGCAGCTCGTTGGCGCGACGGGCGAGTGGTCGGCGGGGCCCGTGCGCATTTTGCCGGGAAGCGGCGGCGGCGCGGGGACGAACGGGGGCGGCACGAACGACGGCCGGTCGGTGGAGAGTGGAATCACCGGACCCGGCGGCGGCGACGTGGACCGCGGGCGAGTGGAATACGTGGTGGGCGCGTGCGCGACCGGCGCACGCTCGCGGCGTTTGGCGAGCGCCCGGTGCGCCGCGAATGCGCGCGGAATGGCGCTGCCCGCGCGCCGCACGGCCGGCGGATTGGTCGCGCGCGTGACAGGCGTTGGGTTAGGCACTGGCGGCGCGGGCTCGTCGGCTTGCTCGTGCTCGGCTCGCCCCGCGTCCATTCGCTCGGCGGTATCGGGCTGCGCGACGTCGACGGCGATGCTCGGGTCCAGCACCGGCGCGCGGGCGCGCGGCGGTTCGAGGGCCACGAGCGTGGCGCGCGCACCCCGCGGTGAGCCGGCGCATGCGCATCCGGCGGCGAGCGAGACGTCGATCAACGCGTGCTGTCGTGCCAGGAGACGCTGGGCCAGATCGACGAGAAAGTCCTCGCCGTCCAGCTCGACGAGCGCGCGTCGCGGATCATGGGCCGCGAGATGCTCGGCCGATGGCACGCCGCCGGGCAGGGAGAGGTAGCGGCGGCGGTCGGGCGGCAGCACCGACTCGAAGAACTCGGGCAAGTCGGCCAGCACGATGCCGCGCTCGACCAGCGCATCGAGGAACGCGCCGGGCTCGAGCCGCGCATCGATGCTCGGGTGGTCCGCCGCCGGGCACGAACCGACGTACGTGACATGGACCTTGCGTTGGGCGAACGCGGCGCGCACGTATCGGGCGGCGGCGACCGGCGGCGCGGCCAGCACGATCATGTGCGGCACGAGCTCGGCGCCGGCGCGCGTTAGGCGATCGACCACGTGCGGACAGGCCGACAGAATCGCGGTTTCGGGTTCGTGCGCGGCGAGGTAGCGAAGGCATCCTTCGGCAACCAGCTCGTCGCCCCACGTGGCGGGGAACGCCATGTCGTACCCGAGCGCCCGACACGCGTGTGCTAACTGGACGGATGTCGCCGGCAACGCCGCGAGCACCGCATCGGCGCCGAGAATCACGACCGATGCGGGACTGCTTTCAGAGGTTGGGCGGCGTGACATTGAGCGAGTTTGTCCGACGAGAATTAGGTATGTCTAATATTCACTCGTTCAGTTCGCTATACCAAGTCGCGGCCCGTTCATTGCGGACTCACCACGCCAAGATATGTTCCGCCGATGTCACCGAGCCATTGGCGGGTGCGGAGCGTGAGCTCGTGATCTAATTTGTGGGCGACGCGGCGGCTGTGCACATGAAAGAAATCACACGTTTGTCACGCGAGCAACGGGAAGCGATCGCCAAGTACGGCGCCCGCACATTTTGGCCCGCTGGTTTCGCGATCTACGAGCAGGGAGCTTTGGCGGACGGCGTCTTCATCGTCGTACGGGGACAGGTCGCGCTCCGGAATCCGGTCGCGTCGGGACGCAGCTTCGTGCCGTGGGTGGCGACGCCGGGGGAGACGTTCGGCGGCGAGGGACTGGAGACCGACCCCCGCTATGCGAGTCAGGCGCGCGCCGAGGATGAGACGGAAACCTTGCATCTGAGCACGGCGCGCTTCAGCGCGCTCATGCGCGAGCAGCCGATCCACGCGCTGTCACTGGTGCGCCAGCTCATGGCCGAGCGCACCGAAATTCTCGACAAGTTCGGACAGTACGCGACGCTGACCGTGGAGCAGCGGTTGGTCGCGGCGCTCGTGCGGATGGCGCAGAGCCGCGACGTTCCGGCCGACACGATGTCGCAGGAGAACGTCGTGGTGTCGCGGCGCCTGTTAGGCGAGTTGGTAGGCGCGACGCGCGAATCCATCTCGCTCGTGTTAGGCCGGCTGTCTGCCGAGGGGCTCATTCAGCGCGCCGGGAACGGCCTCGTGATCGCCGATCTGGACGGCCTCGTGGGCCGCATGGCGCGCCAGACGACGCCGCGTCCTGCCATCGCCTTGTACGACGAACGCGCTGCCAGCGGAGCAGACATCAGGGAGTGATCCCGTACGTCCTGCTCGTCCTTCTGATTGTCGCCGCCGCGACGCGGCTCGCGTCGCGGCGCTTGGTGGAGCGCACCGTCGCGGCGCGGCTGCCGTTGGGCAGCGACGGGATCGTGCCCGGCGCCGGCTCGATCGAGCTGCCGGCGCCTGGTGCGCGCGACGCGGTTCTCCTCATCCACGGTTTCGGCGACTCCCCGGACACACTGCGCTTTCTCGCGGCGGATTTGCACGCGCGCGGATTCTCGGTGTACGCGCCGCTCTTGCCCGGTCATGGCCGCACGCTGGAAGCGTTTCGCGCGTCGGCGCGCGGGACATGGCTCAACGCCGCGCGCGATGCGTACGCGAACGTCGCCGCGCGATACGAGCGCGTGGGTGTGGTCGGGTTATCCATGGGCGGCGCGCTCGCCGTGTTGGTCGCGGCAGACCAGCCGCAAGTCGCCGCACTGATTTTGTTGGCGCCTTACATCGAGACGCCGCGCAGCCTGCGGTGGTTCGCGCAGGTGGCGCCGGCGGCCGGCGTGGTGATGCCGTACTTCGGGCGCGGTGTGGGCAACCCGCAGTCGATCCGAGATCCGGAGGAGCGGGCGCGGTCGTTGGGCTATGGTGCGGCAACGCCGCGGCTGCTCGCCGATCTCGAGGCGCTGGCGACGTCGGCGCGTGCCGTGCTCGGCCGCCTTCGTGCGCCGACCTTGTACGTCCAGTCGCGCGAAGACAACCGCCTAACGATGAAAGCCGCCGAGGAAACGTTCGCGGCGATCGGCGCGCCGGTGAAGCGCCTGGAGTGGGTGAGCGGTAGCGGGCACGTGATCACCGTGGACTACGCGCGCGAGCGCGTGTCGGAGCTGGTCGGGTCGTGGATGGCGCAGTATCTGCGCGCCGGGTCCGGGGCGTCGAGCAAGTCCTAACGGAGCCGCGTCAGCGGGGGCCCGCCGGCGAGAGACGCTCGGCATCGTCCCACGCGCGGCGGAGCTCCGCGTCTGTGGCGCCCGACTTCGCATCCTCGGACACGACGGCTCGGCGCATCTGTCCGCGATCATCGCGGAAGAATGCGAAGAGCCTGCGCTCGCGCTCGCTTCCACGCCGCATCAGTTGCGCGCGCTCGTGCTGGAACTCGACGATCCAGACCGTGCCATCGGACATGCGCACGCGGCGCGGAGGCTGTTGCTCGGCGTTCATATGCGGAGGATGCGTCCCGGACGTCGCGGCATCAACACTGACCGCGTGCTGCGCGGCCGGTATATTAGCGGCACGAACCTTCACTTCAGCAAGCGAGGAGATGTGCGCACCACGACTTGGGCTCTGACGGCGCTCGCGTTCCTGGCAGCCGCGTGCGCGAAGACGAGCGATGCCGGCAAGGCCGGAGCCGCCGATTCCGCGAGCGCGCCTGCAGCATCGGCGTCGGACACGTCGAAGGGAATGGCCGGCATGGCGGACTCGGACAAAGCTGCACCGGGCACTGGCGTACCGTCTGGCTTCACGGCGATGACCGACCACGCCGACGCCAGCATATCGAACGCCAAGTACACGGCCAACGGCGGAAAGTGGGAAGTACAGACTGGACCGGCTCACATTCTGTACGCGGCCAAGGACTCGGGATCGGGCGTCTACGCGGTAACGGCAACGATCCAGCAGCTCGAGAAGCCGAAGCATCCGGAGGCGTACGGCGTGTTCTTCGGTGGTCAGCACCTGGATGACCGCGCGCAACAGACCTACGG
Organism: Gemmatimonadaceae bacterium; assembly: GCA_035496295.1. Taxonomy (GTDB): domain Bacteria; phylum Gemmatimonadota; class Gemmatimonadetes; order Gemmatimonadales; family Gemmatimonadaceae; genus JADGGM01. The sequence continues at coordinate 24,747 of DATJET010000001.1, read as the reverse complement.
CTACTTTCTCGTGCGCGGTACCGGCGAGTTCCTGATCAAGCGACGCGACGGCGCGAAGACGTCATCGGTGGTGGACTGGACGGCGAACCCGAACGTGCCGAAGCAGGATGCGTCGGGCAAGGCGACGTACTCGCTCAAGGTTCACTTCGCAAAGGACACCGCGCATTTCCTGGTGAACGACAAGCTGGTGGACGCGGTGCCGCGGAGCAAACTGCCCACCGAGGGCGTGGCGGGACTCCGGATCAACCACAATCTGCACGTGCTGGTGACGCCGGTCGCGATCGAGAAATGATCATAGTGCGGCGCGTGGGCGGCGGATGCCGCTCACGCGCCGCGGCGCCGAACGCGACGCGTTTCGCCTAACGAAAGAATCCACAAGTCGTCGGTAGCCAGCCCGGCCGCGCGCCAGACCATGGCCGCGCGACGGGGCGGCTCGTCCGCCGGCTCGTCGGCAAGCGAGAAGGTCCCCCAGTGGACGGCGAGCGCGATGGGCGGCGCGGCCGCGGGATGCGCGCGCGCGATGTCGGTGTACGCGCGCACCGCTTCGTCCGGGTTTACGTGGACCGGGCGCATGAACCACCGCGGCTCGTATGCCCCGACGGGCAAGACGCATAAATCGAACGGCCCGTGGCGGCGCGCGATCTCGCCGAACTCCGGGTGATACGCGGTGTCGCCGGCGAAGTAGATCGTGTGGGTGCCGGCGCGCAGCGTCCACCCGCACCACAGTGTGCGCATGCGATCGAACGGCGTGCGGCCGCTCGCGTGCTGCGCCGGTACGCACGCGACGCGGAGGCCGTCGGCATCGAAGGCATCCCACCAATCGAGCTCGGTCACGGCGCGGCCGCCCCAGCGCCTAACGTAGCGCGCCACGCCGAGCGGCGCGAACCAGCGGGCCGATGGATGGCGGTGCGCAATGCCGCGGACCGACGCGGCATCGAGGTGGTCGTAGTGGTTGTGCGAGACGAGCACGACGTCGATCGGCGGCAGGGCGTCGAGGGCGAAACCGGGTGCCGTTAGGCGGCGCGGGCCGGCCCACTGCACCGGCGATGCGCGGCCGCTCCACATCGGGTCGGTGAGCACGTTGACCGCTCCCACCTGGAGCAATACCGTGGAATGACCCACCCACGTGGCGGAGAGCGTGTCCGCCGCGGCGCGCGGCCTGTCGATGTCTGGCTGGACGTGAGACGGAAGCACCGGGTGCGCGCGCGGCGCCGAACGGCGCGTGCGGCTCCAGGTGATCACGTCGCGGAACGTCGGCGGCTGGGCGTCGGGCCACGGGTTCCGGAAATGGCCGTCGGGCGATCGGTGGCTCGAGATCTCGGAGGTGACGAGCCGAGTGTCGTCCGTGGGACGCGCCCCCTCAGGCACGTCGCGCGGCCGCGAGATTCTCGTGCAGATGCCGAACCGACTTGGTCCCCACCAACGCCGCGGTCACCATGGGCAGCGAACGCACGAACGCAATGGCGCGTTGGGCATCGGTCGTGAAGCCGGGCAGCGCTTCGTGCACCGTGGCCGGCAGGTGGTGCGCCAACTTTCCCTGCAGCAACGACGCGCTAGCGACGACGGCCACGCCTAACTCGGCAGCGGCCTCGAGGACGGGCACGGTGTGCTTGCCTAACTGTTGCGTGGGGAGCCGCACCGCTTCGGTCAACGCGAGGTTGACGGGGAGCTGGACGGCCGCGAAGTGGTGCTGGTCGCCGCACACGTCGCGTGCGATCGACACGAGGTCCTCGAGATTCAGGTGCCCTCGCGTGCCTGGCGTCGCGCGCAGGCCGTTCCACGTGGCGCAGCCGTAGGCGCCGATGGCGCCGATGTCGCACTGATGCTCGAGCAGCTCGAACGCCGCGCGAAGGCGCGTCGCGAGCTGCGCGGCCGTGATCGCGTCGAGCTGCTGTTCCGGGTTGTGGACGTAGTACACGTCGATCGTGTCGACGCCCAGGTTCGCGCGGCTGCGCTCGATCTGCGCCGCGAGAAACGCCGGTGCGATGCAGTGTCCGCCGGCGACGACGTCCTCGGGCGTGGCGATGCCCGTGGCGAAGTACTCGCGCTCGACGTAGGCCTGATACTCCTCGCGTGTGCCCGGAGCGACATCGTCCAGCGGGATGTATCCGCCTTTCGTGCACAGCACGATCTCGTCGCGTGCAGCCGTCGCTTCCCGAACAGCGCGCGAAAGCGCGCGGCCTACCGCGCGTTCGGACCGCTGACAGCGATAGTTGATCGCCGTGTCGAGCAGCGACACACCGGATGCCAGCGCAAGGTGGGTGGTCTCCGCGTAGTCTCGATCATCGTCCCCGGTGCATTCGCCGAGGTATGTGCCCAGTCCGATAGACGAGACGCTGAGCCGATCGGCCGTGAACGAACGGAAGTAATCGGTGACGAAGTGCGACGCGTGTCGCTCGGCATAGCGGGATGTTCCTTCGGCGGTCGCGCGGCCCGCGATGGCGGCGCCTGGCGAGCGCGATGGCGCCGGTCGGCGCGGGGTCTTTGTCACGATTCGACGCTACGATAGATCGGGCGATGCGGCAAGAAGTCCGAAGCCGTTACCGGTGGCGGACTGACGAGTCGAGTGAGGGCGGTAGGGGCGTGCCTGGCTCGAATATTGGCAGGTGGCGTTACCGCGCTTACATTTCGCAAGAGTTCCGGCCCGTCGGGTTCCTCTCGGGGCCGGGGGTCGACGCCGTCCCCGCTGTCGCTCGAAGCGACATCGTCACAACTCCTCAGCAGGAGCACGGAGAAGAATGCCAGGCTTCGCGGTTCTGGCTTCCCATTGGTGGAAGCCCGTGCTGTTCGTCATCCTCGCCGGTCACATCACGAATGTGTGTGTGACGCTCTTTCTCCACCGGTCGCAAACGCACCGTGGCGTGACGTTCAGCAAAGTCGCAGAAGTGCCGATGCGGATCTGGCTGTGGCTCTCGACGTCGATCGTCACGAAAGAGTGGGTAGCTTGCCACCGCAAGCACCACGCGTTCGCCGACCGCGAGGGCGATCCACACAGCCCGCTGCTCGAAGGATTGCGCAACATCATCATCAAGGGCGCGTTCTATTATCGAACGGCGATTCGTCAGCCCGGCATACTGGAGAAGTACGGGAAGGGCACGACCAACGATTGGCTCGAACGTTACGTGCTCGCTCGTCTGCCGTGGTTGGGCATCATCCTCATGCTCGGCATCGACATCTATCTGTTCGGCTTCTTCGTTGGACCGTTGGTGTGGGGTGCCCAGATGCTGTGGATTCCGTTCTGGGCGGCGGGCATCATCAATGGCGTGGGCCACGCGTTGGGATACCGCAACTTCAACGTGAAAGACGAAAGCCGGAACATCTCGCCCATTGCCATTTGGCTGGGCGGTGAGGAGCTGCACAACAATCATCACGCCGATCCGCACTCCGCGAAGTTCAAGGCGAAGTGGTACGAGTTCGACGTGGGCTGGGCGTACATCCGCGTGCTCGAGTGGTTGAGGCTCGCCAAAGTGACGTACGCGCGGGCGTAGCTGTCGGCGCCCCTGACGAGTGGGGCGCCAGCGCACCTCGAGAGGACTCAGAGCGGACTGGAAACCGCTATCTTTCCGCAGACTCTCTCGAGGCTCTGATCAATGGACATTACCTGCACCCGCTGCGGCAACACGCGCGCGGGATTCGAGCGTCCGCCATTCCCGGGCGCCATCGGTACGCGCATTCAAACGGAAATCTGCACGGAATGTTGGGCGCAATGGCTGAAGCAGCAGACGATGCTGATCAACCACTACGGGTTGAATCTCATGGACCCGCAGGCGCGCACGTTCCTGACGCGCAACATGGAAGGCTTCCTGTTCAAGAGCGGCGCGCAGGAATCCGTGGACACGAGCAAGCAAGGAACCATCGCTTGGTGACACGGCGGCGCGGGCTGGCCACGTTGGCGCTCGCAGGTTTCGCCTGCGCAGGTTGCGCCACTGTGAAGCCAGCGCCGGGCACGCTCGGGCCACGCCAGTCGATCGCACAGGCGTGCGCCTCCCAAAGCACATCTGATGGCTGGGTCGATTGCGCGCTTGCGCACATGACGCTGCGCGACAAAGTCGCGCAGATGGTGTGGCCGCAATTGTACGGCGACTACGTGTCGGCCGATGCGCCGGCGTGGCGGCGACTGAGCAGCCTGGTGCGCGAGCAGCACGTGGGCGGCCTGATCATGTCGATCGGCTCGCCACTCGAAATCGCCGCCAAGCTCAACGCGCTCCAGTCGATGAGCGATCTGCCACTGCTGGTGAGCGCGGATCTCGAAGCCGGTGCAGGCTTCCGCGCGCGCGGCGGCTACTTCCTGCCTAACGCAATCGACCTGGGCGGCGCGGTGTGGTTCCCGCCCGAGATGGCGCTGGGCGCGACGGGCGACACCACTCTGGCGCGGGAACAGGGCCGCGCCACGGCAGCAGAAGGGCGCGCGATCGGCATCAACATCGACTTCTCGCCCGTGCTGGACGTGAACAACAATCCAGCGAACCCGGTGATCAACACGCGCTCGTTCGGCGCGACGCCCGAGTCGGTCGCGGCGATGGGCGTCGCATACATGCACGGCATCGAAGCAGGGGGCATGATCCCCACCGGCAAGCACTTTCCAGGGCACGGCGACACCGGCGTCAACTCGCACCTCGCACTGCCGGTGGTGAACGCGTCGCGCGCGCGGCTCGACACGGTGGAGCTGGTGCCGTTCCGTGCCGCGATCAGCGCGGGTGTCGGTGCGATCATGACGTTTCACGGGGCGATGCCGTCGCTCGACTCGAGCGGCGTGCCCGGCACGTTGTCACCGCTGGTGCTCACTGGCTTGCTGCGCGACCAACTCCACTTCAACGGATTGATCGTGACCGACGCGATGGACATGCGCGGTGTGCTCGATCTGTTCGGGGCGCCGGAAGCGATGCAACGCGCGGTGGCCGCCGGTGCGGACGTGCTGCTCATGCCGGCAGACGTACCGCATGCGATCGACGCTGTCGTGCAGGGCGTCGAGAGCGGCCGATACACCGAAACGCGGATCGCGGAGTCGGCGCGTCGGATTCTGGCGCTCAAGTGGCGCCTTGGTCTCGAGCGCCGGCGGCTGGCGGATCTCGACAGCGCGCGTGCGATCGTGGGCGACTCGGCGCACCTGGCGCTCGCGGCGCAGATCGCCGAGCGATCCGTCACGCTGGTCAAGGACTCCCTCGACCAGGTTCCGTTAGGCCGGCTGTCGCACGGGGCGCGCGTGTTGTCGGTGACGTTCGCGCACCGGAGCGATCTCGGCGCCGGCGTCACGTTCAACGCGGAGCTACGGCGGACGTTCCCGTCGCTTCGGACCGAGTTTGTGAGTGCGGACGACGCGTTGCCCGACTACTGGCGGTTGCTGACCGTTGCCGATTCGGCGGATGTGGTGGTGGTGAGCTCGTACCTCGCGGCGGGTTCCACGGTTTCGGATCTGTCGGCGCCGCAGGGGTTCGTGCAGTTCGTGAACGAGCTCGTGCTGCGCGGCTCACATCCCGTGGTGGTGGCGCTCGGCAATCCATATTTGTTGCAGCAGGTGAGCGAAGTACCGGCGTATCTCATCGCGTGGAGTGGCGCGCCAGTGTCGCAGCGCGCAGCGGCGCGGGCACTCGTCGGCGCGGCGCCGATCGGCGGACGGTTGCCAATCAGTATTCCGCCGTTGGCGACGGTCGGCGCGGGTTTGATGCGCGGCACCGCGGCAGGCGCAACGGCATCGTCGACTCCGCCGTAACCAGGTTGACGCTGCGCGCGATTGCCGGTATCGTCGCGTGCGGCTCACGGCGCGGCGGTCGCGCAAATTAGTTTCTTCTAGCGAACAAATGGCGACCTTGACATTAGTCACAATTCGTGACTAATTCGTCATGTCATGCCTGAACGCGCTTCTTCGTCCGGCCGGGCCACGTCGCGCCGGCCGGCTCTGTCCGTGGACATCGTCTCGTTGACACCGCATGGGCGTCGTCTAACGGCGCTGTTGGTGCGCGCCGGCGATGCGCGGTCCAAGGAGCGCTGGGAGCTGCCGCACGATGCGCCGCGCGCCGACGAGACGATCGACGACGCTGCGGCTCGGGTAGAACGCGCGGCGCTCGGTGCGCAGCCCGCAATGCTCGAGCAGATCGCCGCGTTCGGCGACCGGCGCCGGCATCCATCGGACGCCGTGGTTTCGATCGGATACGTCGCGCTGGTCGCGACCGGTGCGAATACGTCGCCAGGCGACGATGCGGCGTGGTTCTCCGTCGAGGAGCTGCCGCCGATCGCGCCGCGTCATCGTGCGATTGTGGAAGGCGCCATGCACGCTGTGCGCGCGCGGCTGGACCAGTCGCCCATCGCGTTCCGCCTGTTGCCGGCGACGTTCACGCTGAGCCAACTGCAGGAGATCTATGAGCTGCTGCTCGGCCGGCGTCTGCACAAGGCGAGTTTTCGCCGGGCGCTTCACGCCTCGTGGCTGGTCGAGCCGACGGACGAATGGCGCAGCGAAGGTCGCGGTCGTCCGGCACAACTTTTCCGATATGCGCCACGGAAGCGGCGCGGCAGCCGGCGGGGCGTCCGGTTCGAGGGCGTGAGCGGATCGCTCGGCGGGTAGTCCTCGTGACGCAACCGTGACGGGATTGAGAGCCGAGCGCGGTTGTTGCGTCTCAGGCTTTAGTTGCAAAATGTGTCTAAGGACGAAGAAGTCCACCGTGGGATGGAAGCGCGGCACATCACGCTCTGTGATGGCGCCCGCTCGCAACTCGCCGGCATCGCCCAGCTCCTTCGGGTCGTGACGGTGCGCGTGCGGTCGCTTCACTCGGTCGATGCCCTCGCGCTTCGACGGCTGGCCGAAGGTCTGGCCGCCGGTCCGACGGCCCGTACGGTGACGACGCCAAGGCAGCGTGGAGCGGCGCAGCGGTAGGATGTGGGTGTGTCTAACGAGAGTGGCGGCGTCCCGGGCCCGGAGCGCCGCCACTCGTCGCATCAACCGCCGCCCGGTGCCGCGCCGTGCTTGGCGCGGCGCGACTGCCAGATGAGGAGCCCGCGCGCGACCGCAACGTTGTCTGCCGCGATCTCGTAGAGCGTGCGGAACGCGGCCGACTGCGTCGGCGCGCTGATCTCGGCGATGACGGGCGGTGGGTGGCCTTCGCGACGGCGCGAATCGCTGCGCCGTTCGACCGCGAGCCGGCACGAGACCGAGGAATCCTCGGCGCTCGTCGCCTCGATCGTTACCAGGCCGCCGCCGGGCAGCTCACGCAGATAAAGAAACACAGCACTCGATCATCGAAGGACAAAGTTGTGCGCCGGCAGGACGGCCTGCCTAACGCTCTATCTTATACTCGCCCGGGTGCGCCGGCGTTTGTCGTCCGCTGTCGCATGAGCGCGGATGGCAGTCGCGGCGTTCCCTCGCTTGAGACCTTCGCGCCAAAGGTCGCCTGTGCGCTCGAGACGCTCCGGCATCGTCGCCAGCGTGAAGTCTCCCGGATCGAGCGACTCGTCGACCTCATCCCACGTGAGCGGAGCGGACACCGTCGCGCCGGGCTTGGCGCGCACGGCGTAGGCGGCCGCGACGCTCTTGCCGCGCGCGTTCTGCAAGCAATCAACGTATATGGTGCCGCGGGGGCGGTTGTCGAGAGCGCGCTCGACAGTAGCCTGGCGCGGGTGCTGCTCGACCACACGCGACGCCGCGTCCTGCGTGATTGCGAGCGCCGTGTGATACGAGGTCGAGCGTGGCAGTGGAATCGCGATGTGGATACCTCGCGACCCCGACGTCTTGGGCATCGAGCGGAGACCCAGGTCATCGAGCGTCTCCTTCAGCCACAGCGCAACGCGCACAACCAACTTGAACGACGCGCCGGGCCCCGGGTCGAGATCGATGATGGCGTAATCGGCATTATCGAGGCTTCCGATGCGCGACATCCAGGGGTCGACGGAGATGCAGCCCAACTGAACCAGGTGGAGCAAGGTGGGCAGGTCGCCGCCAACGAAGCGGCACTGCTCCTTGCCTTCGCCGGCAACGTTCTCGACGCGCACGCCATCGGGTACGTCATCCGGTGCATTCTGCTGAAAGAACAACTCGCCGTTCACTCCGTCGGGCGTGCGCTTGAGCACGAGCGGTCGGTCGGCGACGGTGGGCAGGATGAATTTGGCGACGCGCGCGTAGTATCGCATCACGTCGCCTTTGGTCGCGCCGATCTCGGGGAAGAACACCTTGTCGAGGTGCGACGCCTCGATGGACCGGCCGGGCGCAACCTCGATCATACCGGAGCCGCGGTCGTGCTCTATGCGCTCGAGCTCCGAGAGCACGTCCGAAGCGGACGGTGCTCGTTTGGGCGCGCGATGCGTGGATGGTCTCGTTCGGACCGTGCGTGAGCGACGAGCAGCCATACGAACTCCACCTTGGAAGCGGCGTGCACGGTCATGCGTAGCATCGAACAATTCCTTGCACAAGATGTGCTAACGCTGCAAACAAAAAGCTCCGGCAGCGTAGCCGGAGCTCTTTGAAACTTGGGGCGCTCGATAGCGGGATCAGAGCTTCTGCACCTCAGCTGCTTGGGGGCCCTTCTGGCCTTGCACGATCTCAAACTCGACTTGGTCGCCCTCGGCGAGCGACTTGAAGCCGTTGCCTTGAATCGCGCTGAAATGGACGAAGACGTCGGGGCCGCCTTCACGCGAGATGAAGCCGTACCCTTTTGCGTCGTTGAACCACTTCACGGTGCCCGTGATGCGAGACATGGTACCTTACCTCTCCCCCTTTATGGGGTGAAACTGTGATGCGAGATCCCGCTCGAGAGACTGGAACCACACGGGTTCCAAGAGCCTGCCCAACGTGATCGTAGGACGAGCCGCAATTTAAACATCCGATTTTAGGGATGCCACGGCGGCACAGCCCAAATACTTCATGAATCGGGCCAGTCGTCAGAGTCGTACCGACGAAACTTAGGCGGCGCCCGCAATGTATCGCGCGATGCGCCCGCAGTTCGCGCAGCGCAGTGTGACGTGCGAGCGCGGAGGAGGAGGTGTCGAGTCTGGGTCGCGCACGATATCGCCGGAGCAGGAGGGACAACTGAGAGGCATTCCGTTGCGATCGTGCGAGATGAGCTGAAGCGCTTGGGCGGGGTTGTAGGTGGCGGGTCGGGGCTTGCGCATTGAGTCCTCCAAAGTGACACACAGCGGCTTCCGTCGGCCGAGGGCGGATGCCGATCGAGCACGGATCGCGTGGCGCGACCCGTTCACCTCCTCGTCTCACACAGTAGAAACGCTCTTCGGCGCGAGAACGTTGTCGCGCCTTCGGAACTACGGGAGGGACTTGCTCGACGCGCTCGATTGCTGCTTCGATGGCTGCGTCGCGGCGTCGGTAATCGCTATTACCGAATTATAAGCTGAAAGGTTCGAACTGTGACGGCGCCGGGCGCACCGTATCCGGCTCTGTCCAATTAGCCGGTTATAACACATTGGTCTTCAGCTCACGTAGACGATCTCGCCTTCGTCGTCGATGCCGAGCTCCTGCTGCATCCCACACACGCCGCACACCTTCACCGCGTGCCACGCCTCGCCGAGCTCGTCTCGCAGGGCGGCAGTGGCCGGTTTGATGGTGAGCTTCTTGTAGCTGTACTCGCCACAGTTCTCACAGGCATGCGCTCTGGCGATTCGCTCGGCGCGATCGCGCGAGATCTTGGCCAACGCGCTACTCCTTCGCTGCGGGCGGTGGTTTGGGAGCGTTATTGCCCGGCGCAATTGCCTGGCGCGCCGCCGGTGGAGCGGCGGCCGTCGAGTCCGGCGCAGCGGACGCGCGTTCGCCGGCGCCGGTGCGAGCCATGAGCTCGCGGAGTCCGCCTAACGCGCCCATTACCCCGGCGGCTTCCGCAGGCAGGAAGATGGTCGACCCTTTGCCCTGTGTGAGCGCCGGCAGCGCCTCGAGATACTTGAGTCCGAGGAGGTAGAGCGCGACGTCGTTGGACGGCATCGCCGCACCGATACGCTGGATGGCCTGCGCCTCGGCGTCGGCCATGACTAACCGAGCCTGCGCCTGCCCCTTCGCGCGGAGCACGGCTGCTTCCATCTCGCCTTGCGCGCGGCTCACTTGCGATTGCTGGACGCCTTCGGCCTCGAGAATCGCGGCGCGTTTGGATGCTTCGGCATTGGTCACCGCGGCGCGACGCTCGCGCTCGGCGCGCATCTGCAGCTCCATCGATTGCTGGATGTCGCGTGGCGGCTCGATGGCCTGCAACTCGACGCGCGTGACATCCACGCCCCATCCGATGGATGCTTCCTCGATGATCTCGCGCATGCGCTTGTTGATCTGGTCGCGGCTGGCGAGCGTGCTGTCGAGCTCCATTTCACCGACGATGTTGCGCAGCGTGGTGCGGGTAAGGGTCTCGAGCGCGAACGGGAGGTTCTGCACCGCGTACGTCGCCTTCTGCGGATCGGCGATGCGATAGTACAGCACGGCGTCGATGTCGATGGTCACGTTGTCCTTCGTGATCACCGGCTGGCTCGGGAAGTTGAGCACCTGCTCGCGCAGGTCGATGCGCGTGGTGGATCCCGACACGAGGCGCTTCGCGCCGCTGGGGTCGCTCATGGCGTAGCGCACGTCGATGGCGCGCGGCCGCTCGACGAACGGCAGGAGTATGTTGAGGCCCGATCGCGCGATGCGATTGAACCTGCCTAACCGTTCGATCACCATCACCTCCGCCTGGCCCACCACACGGAAGATGCGTGAGGCGCCGTAGAGCGCGATCACGACGATGAGAGCGATCACGATGGCGGTCATGGGAGACTCCGGTCGAGAAACCGAAAAGGGGGGCGGCGGTCAGTGCGTGGCGTTCGTGTCGGCCCAACGGGCGATGAAGACGTTCGTCTCGTGCGGATCGGCCGCGTTCCGGCTCGACGCCCACACCAGGTATCGTCCGTCGGGGCTGAATTGCGGGAAGCCATCGAACCCCGGATCGGTCGTGACCTGTTCGAGTCCGGAGCCGTCGGCGTTCACCAGATACAGGTCGAAGTTGCCGCTGTGCGGATTCTTGTAGTTGGACGAGAAGATGATGCGCGAGCCGTCGGGTGTGAAGTACGGGGCGAAGTTGGCGCCGCCCAGGTGTGTGATCTGGTGCTGATCCGTACCGTCCGCGTTCATCACCCAGATCTCCATCTTGTTGGGCCTAACGATCCGTTGGGCGAGCAGCGCGCGGTACTCGGCGAGCTCGGTGGAATCGGTGGGGTGATTGGCGCGGTACACGATCTTGGTGCCGTCGGGCGAGAAAAACGCGCCGCCGTCGTAGCCCGGCGTGTCGGTGAGGCGTCGCACGTGCGTGCCGTCGACATCCATCGCGTAGAGATCGAGGTCGCCGTCCTTGAGCGACGTGAACACGATGGTCCGTCCATCCGGCGACAGCGTACCCTCGGCAGTATACACGCCGTAGCTCGTTAGGCGCTGCAGGTTCGACCCGTCGGCATTGGCCGTGTAGATGTCGAACGGGTCCAGGCCCCACACATAGCCCTTCGACGGGTCCGGCTTGGGCGGACACGCGGTGTCCGCGGCGTGCGTCGACGCGAAGAAGATCCGCTTGTCGTACGCGAAGAAGTATCCGCACGTCGTCTTGCCCGTGCCGGTGGACACGCGGTGCACGTCGGAGCCGTCCACGTTCATGATGTACTGCTGGTCGCAGCTGCGTCCGTCGCGCGTGGACTGGAAGATCAGCTGCTTGCCGTCGTGGCTGAAGTACGCTTCGGCGTTGGCGCCGCCGTGTGTGAGCTGACGGAGGTCCGCGAGATGCGGCTCGTGCGCAACGGGCACCGCCGGCGTCACGGTGGCGTTAGGCGCGGGGTGCCCACATGCGACCGCGGCCACGAGCGTGGCCGCGGCGACTCCGTACGGGGCTCTCATGCCCCCAAGTTACCGCTTGTCGGGCGCGCTCGCTTGAGCCATCGAGAACAGGTCCTTCTGCGTGGCGCCCTTTTTCAGCAGTTCCACCGCACGCTGCAACTGCTTGTCATCGGGAATCTGGCGACGGAACTCCGTCGAATCTCCGAACGCGAGCTCGGCGACCTGATTGCCGATCCAGCGATCGATCAGCGGCGCGGCCGAATCGTACTGGGCACGATCCACCGTGATCTTTGCCGCTTGCAGGCGGCGATAGAACTCCTCGCGCCATTCGGGCTTCACCGTGAACGTCGGCGACACCGTGCTCTTGAGCTGCAGCGCGTAACTGTACAACACGCCGCGAACCGCCGGATACTTGGGCGCGATGGCCTTGAAGAACTGTTGCTCCGGCGTGGTGATCGTGTCGTCCGGCACGATCACGTCGGGCGTGACGCCGCCACCGCCGTACACAATGCGTCCCGCATCGCTGCGATACGCCGGCCGGTTCTGCTTCACAGACTCCTTCTCGAGCGAGTCGGGCGGTGCCTCGGTCGCATTCGCCTGCACGTCCTCGGGGTTCGCCGGCTTCCGATTCTTCTGAATGGACCGGCCACTCGGCGTGTACCACTTGCCGGTCGTGAGCTTGAGCGCCCAACCGCCGTCGATCGGGAAGACCGTCTGCACGAGTCCCTTGCCGAACGATGTAGTGCCGACGACCAGCGCACGATCATGGTCCTGCAGCGCACCCGTCACGATCTCCGCTGCCGACGCGGAGTAACCGTCTACCATCACCACGAGCGGTATGTTCTGAATGTGCTCGTCATCGTGCGCCGTGTAGACCTGCGGCGGACCCTGACGCATGCGGACGCTCGCGATCTGCTGTCCGCTCTTGAGGAACAGATCGGCGACCTGCAGCCCCTGATCAAGAATACCGCCGGGGTTGTTGCGCAGGTCGAGCACGATCGACTTGGCGCCCTGCTTCACGAGACCGTTGACGGCCGTCTGGAGCTCGTCGGCCGCGTCTTCGTTGAAGGTCTGCAGCGGGATGTACGCGATCTTGTCGGACAGCATGAGCGCGTACGGCACCGCTGGGACGTGAATCTCGGCGCGCGTGAACGTGTAGTCGATGGGTTCGTTCACGCCCGGCCGAGAGAAGCGAACTTTCACCTGCGTGCCCACGGTACCAATCAAAACGTCCGACACCTGCTGGGAGGACCAACCGCGCGTGGCCGCGGTGTCGATGCCGATGATATGATCGCCGTCTTGCACGCCGGCTGCTTGGGCGGGACTGTGCGAGAAAACGTGGACGACGACGATTTGGCCGTCTTGATTCTCGATTTGCATCCCGATGCCGCCATAGCGGCCGGTGGACTGCGTCGAGAATCGTTTGAGCTCAGTGGGTGAGAAGAGCTCCGAGTACGGATCGCGAAGCTGCGACACCAAACCGCGCGCTGCTTTCTCATAGAGTGCGGACGCGTCTACCGTATCGACAAACCGGTCGGAGACGAGCGACATGACCTGGTCGAACACGCGGGCACCATCATGCGCCGCGCGCTCCCGGATCGAAAACCCGCCGATGACAACGGGGAGGAGCAGGGCGCCGGCGACGACAGTCGCCCGGAGTCGTCGAGTCATGGGACCATCCCGGTGGAGGGAACGACGCGCCGGTAGGCCGACGCGTCTGCTCTAAAAGATACGACTTCAAGGCGTGAAGTGTTCCTCGCGCCCTTCCCTCCATTCAGCACCGCTCATGCCGTGCCGAACTGCGCTCCCCCCGCGCTTCCGCCGTTTCCGCCTGCCTCGTTACCCGAGTCGAGCAACTGCTTCCACGTGAGCTCCGGTCCTTTGCGGAAGCCCTTCTGCGTGATTTTCACGCCTTCTGGGGAGATCGCGACCATGTACGCTTGTCCTTCGATCTCGATCTCACGCTTGAGCGTTTTCTCCAGCTTGGTCGCCATGTGTTGCTCTCCGTGGAGTCAGGATGGAAACGAGAGGTGACGCCATTCACTGCCGTGCATCAGGTCGCCCGCGCCGACAAAACATAATCGACGAACCAATCGCGCCGGTGCTGGCGTACCGCGACATCGCGGAGCAGTCCTGCAGCCAACAGCATCTCGTGGGCCGGTTGAAGCACTCGCTGCAGGTGAGACGGGTAGCGTTGGGCAAGTGGAATTCGCTCGGCGAGCTCTGCCAGGCCAACTCGCCAGGTCAAATTGCCCTCTTCTCGCGCCACTTCCATCAATCGGTACAACCGTCGAGCAACCGGTGACGACAGGGCCTGATAGTGTGGGGCCGACAGCGATACGATGTGTCCGGCTGCAATGTTGGCGCGAGGACCCGCCGCGAGCGTGACGACTGCCTCGCCGGGCTCGGCCGCTGCGATCGATGGAAACAACGTGAGTTGATCCCGGTCCGACAGCCGCCGGCGCTCGATGAACACGGCGCTCAATACGTTGAAGCGGCTTTCGACGCTGGATCTGCTCGTGGCATCGAAGTACGCACCCTGCGACTCGAGTGTCGTGTGATTCAGGCGTGCGAGTGCGGAGCGCAGCTGCTCGTACGTGCGGCCGTCCACACGGCGACCGATCGAGCGCAGAAATGCGTGGAGCGTGAAGCGCACGGTCCCGTCGGCGGGCGCACCCAGGTCGTGATAGCGATGCCAGAGCTCGATGTACACGTCCTGGTCGAACGTGCCGGGCAGTCGGTCGCCCGGACGAGGGAGGACGCGCCAGCGACCGCCCGACGGCGGCGAATACGCGATTGCTGAATCGTCGGCCGAGTCGCTGAGACGGAACAACGGCAACGCTTCGAGCGAACGGTCGAGCGCGATGATGCGGGTGGTGATTCGTCGTCGCGCCGCGAGACTCATGCTCTAAGGTACGGGTAGGCGGGCATGACGGTCCAGATGAGTCCGATGGGTCGTGCGTCATCCGAGTCGGATCACCTGACCGCTAACGGCGCGTGAGGCGTCCGAACAAAGCCACGATACAGCGGCAGCTACGTCTTCGCGCTCCACGTAGCGCGTTGTGTCACCCATAGTGGAGAGGTTGGCTTCGGTGCGAATGGCGGTCGGTGCGACTGCGTTCGCGCGCACACCGTTCGCGCGCTCTTCATCGGCGACGGCGCGCATGAGCGCTATGACGCTGCTCTTCGCTGCGGCGTACGCCCACATGCGAGCGACGCTCGCACCGGGGAGCGCCGCCGCAGACGCGAAGTAGACGATGGATCCACGAGCCGGTCGGAGGAGCGGCAGGAACGCGCGCGTCGCCAGATACGCAGTTGCCACGTTGATCGAGCGCTGCGTGTTCCAGACGTCGACCGTGCTCTCGGCGACGGGTCCCGACATGCCGAACCCGCCGGCGATGTTGACGAGCGCGTCGAGTCGCGGCGGCGATCCGGCGAGCGCGGAGACGTTGCGGGCGAGCGTTGCGACCTGCGTTTCATCGGTCAGATCACACGCGAAAGACTCGGCGTCGTGTCCCGCGGCGCGCAGCTCATCGACGCGTGCTTTGGCTTCGTCGTCGGTGCGAGCGACGGCGATGATGCGCATGCCGTTCTCGGCGAGCACGCGCGCAACTATCTCACCGGTTTGTCCCGTCCGGCCAATACCGGTCACGACCGCCAGTCGACGCGCGTTCTGCGTCATTGCCGTAGTCTGTTTTGCATCGCGGGAGCATGGGGCGGATGGCGCGATGTGGCAAGGCCGTTCCTCCCTGCCCCACGACGTGGCGCGATAGCTTTGAGCATGGCCCATCGCTCCGATGGCGCGCTCATGCGCCTCTTCCATCCGATCGTGCGTGCGTGGTTTCGCGACGCGTTCGGAAGCCCGAGCGAGCCGCAGCGATTGGGCTGGCCGGCGATCGCGAGCGGCGCGCACACGTTGATTCTGGCGCCGACGGGTACGGGCAAGACGCTGTCGGCGTTTCTGTGGGAGATCGACCGGCTGATCACGCGCGGGCTCGACGCGCCGCTGCCTAACGCGGTGCAGATCCTGTACATCTCGCCGCTCAAGGCGCTGAGCAACGACATCCATCGCAACCTCGAGGTGCCGCTCACCGAGCTGCGGCTGCGGTTCGAGGAGGCGGGGCAGGCGTTCCCGGAGATTCGTGTCGCGGTTCGCACCGGTGACACGCCGGCCGCTGCGCGTGCGCGCATGGTGCGTCGCGCGCCGCACATCCTGATCACGACGCCCGAGTCGCTGCACATCATGCTGACCACGGTCAAGGGCCGCGGGATGTTCTCGATGGTGCGGGCGGTGATCGTGGACGAGATTCACGCGGTGGCCGGGACGAAGCGCGGCGCGCACCTGGCGTTGTCGCTCGAGCGTCTCGACGCATTGTGCGAGACTCCGCCGCAGCGCATCGGTCTCTCGGCGACGCAGCGTCCGTTAGACGAAATCGCCCGCTATCTGGGCGGGTGCGACGGACGGGGCGACGGCGATGTGCCGGTGTTTCGGCCCGTGAGCATCATCGATTGCGGTTTGGTGAAGCGGATGGCGCTGGAGATCGCGTCGCCGGCTCCCGAAGGGACCGTGGTGCCTGGCGGGGTGTGGCCGCGCGTTGCCGAGCTGGCGGTGGCGCAGATACGCGGCGCGCGCACGACGCTCATCTTCGTCAACAACCGCGGGCAAGCGGAGCGCATGGCGGCGCGGATCAACACGCTCGCGGGCGAAGAGCTGGCGCGCCCGTATCACGGATCACTGTCGCGCGAGCGCCGGCTCGGGTTGGAGCGGTCGCTCAAGGCAGGCGAGGTCCGCGCGCTGGTGACGACGAGCTCGCTGGAGCTGGGCATCGACATCGGCTCGGTGGATCTGGTGATGCAGCTGCAGAGTCCCAAGCGGGTGTCGGCGGGATTGCAGCGCGTGGGGCGCGCGGGCCATTCGTTAGGCGAGTCGAGCCACGGCGTGTTCGTGCCGACGTTCCGCGACGATCTGCTCGAGATGGCGGCGATCGTCGAAGCCATGCGCGAGGGCGACGTCGAGCCGACGCGCGTGCCGCAGAACGCGCTCGACGTACTGGCGCAGATTCTCGTCGCGATGGCGTCGGTGGACGATTGGGCGACCTCGGATGCGTTCGCGCTCGTGCGCCGCGCGTATCCGTACCACAAGCTGGGGCGTGCGGCGTTCGATGAAGTGCTGTCGATGCTGTCGGGCCAGTATCCGTCGGAGGTGACGGCGGACATGCAGCCGAGGCTCACGTGGGACCGGGTCGCCGACCAGATCCGCGGCACGCGCGCGAGCCGGCTGCTGGCCGTGGTGTCGGGCGGCACGATACCGGACCGCGGACTGTACACGGCGGTGCTGCCGGACCGCACCCGGTTAGGCGAGCTGGACGAGGAGTTCGTCCACGAGTCGCGCGTCGGCGACGTGTTTCAGTTAGGCTCCGCAACCTGGCGGATCGGCGCCATCGAGCACGACCGGGTGATCGTGACGCCCGCCCCCGGCGCGCCGGCGCGCATGCCGTTCTGGCACGGGGAGTACTCGGCGCGGGCCGCGTCGATCGGACGGCGGGTGGGTGCGCTGCGCCGGGAACTGGCGGCGATGCCGCCGGAGGATGACGCCGCGGCGGCGGCGCTCGCCGCCCGGTTAGGCGCGGACCCCGCGGCCACGAGCGAGCTCCGCGAGTACGTGGCCGAGCAGCGCGCGGCCACCGGCACGGTGCCCGACGAGCGCACCGTGGTCATCGAACGCTTCCACGACGAGATGGGCGCGGTGCGCATCGTGATCCATTCGGTGTTTGGCGGGCGCGTGAACGCGCCGTGGGGCATGGCGCTCGCGCAGCGCGTGCGCGACGCACTCGGAACCGCGGACTGCCAGGTGCAGACGAGCGACGACGGCATTCTGCTGCGCCTGCCCGAGACCGGCGCCGCGCTCGATGTCCAGTCGCTGCTCCGCCTAACGGCAGGCGATGCCGAGCAGCGGCTGGTCGACGAGATCGGCAACACGTCGCTGTTCGGCGCGCGGTTCCGGATGAACGCCGCGCGTTCGCTGGTGCTGGCGCGCGGGGGAGCACGCCGGCGCATGCCGCTTTGGCTGCAGCGGCTGCGCGCCCTCGATCTGCTGGACGCGGTGCGCGGCGTCCCGACGTTTCCGCTGCTCGTCGAGACGTACCGCGAGGTCCTCGACGATGCGTTCGACCTCCCGGCGCTGCGCGAGGTGCTCGACGCGATCGGCGCCGGCCGCATCACCGTGCGCGCCGTCGAGACCGAAGGGCCGTCGCCGTTCGCGGCGGGACTGCAGTTGGGCTTCGTGATGGACTGGCTCTACGCGGACGACTCCCCGCGGGCCGAACGCAACGCGGCGCTGTTGTCGGTGGACCGGGCGCTGTTAGGCGACGTGCTGGCCGACGGCCTGTTAGGCGGCGAGGCCGACGACGATACACGCCGCGCGCTCGAGGAGGTGGTGGCCGACCGCCGCGCCACGGCGGAGCGACGACGCGCCCGCAGCGCGGACGAGCTGGCACACCTGCTCGACCGCGCCGGCGATCTCACGATCGACGAGGTGCGCGAGCGCACCTCGCCGCCCGATGCGTGGGTCGCATCGCGCGAACCCATCGACGAGCTCCTCGCCAGCGGTCGCGTCATCGTCATTCCGTTCCCGGCCGCCGACGCGACGCTCCATTGGCGCGCCATCCTCGTCGAAACGTTTCCGCGATACGCGTCCGCCTTTGGCGAGGAGACGCTCGACCGTGTGCGAGCCGGGCCCGCGCTCGCGGACACCGCGGCGGACGTCGTGGTCCCCGGTGCGTTCCGGCACGCGTCGCTCGAAGCGCGCGCGGCAAAGCGCGAGATACTGGCCAAGTTCGTGTCGCTCGCAGGCCCTGTGACCGCCGCCGAAATCGTCACGCGCTACGGCTGGAGCGACGAATGGGTGACTGGCTTGCTCACGGAGTGGGAGCGCGCTGGCCGCCTGATGCGCGGCCGGTTCCGACGCGACGTGCGCGACACCGAGTGGTGCCCGGCCGGCATCGTCGAGCGCGCGCGCCGTCGCGCCCTCGCGGCGTTGCGCCGGCAGATCCGCGCCGTCGATCTCGGCACCTTCGGCGCGTTTCTCCGGCGCTGGCAGCACGTCGACCCGCGCGATCGCCTAACGGGCCCACCCGGACTCGAGTCGGCGCTGCACCAGTTGTCCGGTCTGCCGCAACCGCCGGATCGATGGGAACGCGACACGTTGCCGTCGCGGCTGGATGGCTACGAGCCGGCGTGGCTGTCGCACCTCGCGGCCTCAGGCGAGCTCGAATGGGCCGGGAGCGCGCGCACGACCGATGCGGGCGTGACGACGCTCGCCGCGATTCGATTTTTCCCGCGCGGCGAAGAGAGCATCTGGCTCTCGCCTGCAGCGGGGCCGCTCACGCCCGATGCCCAACGCGTTCGCGAGGCGCTCGCCCAACGCGGCGCCTCGTTCTTCGGCGACGTGGCGTCCGCGACTGCACTGGGCCCGGCGGCGCTGCGGGACGCGCTGCGCGAGCTGGTCGCAGCTGGAGTAGCCACGAACGACACGGTCGAAGCGATGCGGGAGATCATCCGGATGCGGCCGCTGCCCCAGCGCGAGGCGTCGGCCGACGCGTCGCGATGGTCGTCCGAAATTTCCGGCTTACCCGAGTCCCCGGTAGTGCAGCGACGTGTGTCGGCGTACCGGTTGCCCAAGTGGCGCCGGCCCGACATGCCCGGTGCGCGCAGCGGCTGGGTGGGCCGGTGGTCGTTGATCGCCATCGATGACGCCGAGAAGCCGGCCGATGACGAACACGCCGAAATAGTGGCGCGACGCTGGCTCGATCGATACGGCGTGGTCACGAGCGATTGGTGGCGTCGTGAGCGCCCGCCGGTCGCGTGGCGTTCCATCTATCGCGAGCTCAAGCAGCTCGAGCAGCGTGGCGAGGTGCGTCGCGGGTATTTCGTGGAAGGCCTGGCAGGAGCGCAGTTCGCCGTGCCGGCAGCGGTCGAGCTGTTGCGCGGGGTGCGTGAGGAGACCACGAGCACGGACGCGCCAATGGTGTCGATCGCGGCCTCGGATCCCGCGAACGTGTTCAACCTGCGCATTCCGACGCGGACGACGGCGCCGCTCGAGCACCCCAAGGGTCGCGTCGCCGTGCTCGTGGTTCGCGGCTCGTCCGTGATCGTGTCAGCCGAGTACGCGGGGCAGCGCGTTACCGTGCGGCCGGACGCCGACGAGGCGGACGTGACGGCAGCCGCGCGGCTGTTGGCCGAGTACGTGCAGCGCCGGCGCTCGTCGACCGGCCTAACGCGACGGCGGTGCACGGTGGAGCGGATCGACGGCGGCGCGGCGGCGGCCAGCCGCTGGGCCGGCGCGTTCGCCGCGGCGGGCTATCGCCGGATTCCGCGGGGCTTGGAGTTCGAGCCGCTCTCTCGGTGAGGCGCGCCCGGCGCGCGCCTAACGAACGGCGTCAGCGGATGTCGTCGCGGCCTAACGTCGCACGCACGGCCTCGCGCATCGCGATCACCGCATCGTCGCGCGACGCCGGCGAGTCGTCGCGCACGTGGAGCTCGATGCCGTTGGCCACCGTGATGCGGTGCCACACGCCTTCGGTGGCGGCATCCTGTGCGACCGCGACGTCCGCGCCCATCGTGAGCGCCGGCGCGAGCGATGCGGCCACGCGGCGCTCGAGCGTGTCGCCCGTGAGTTCACGCATCTCGTCGCGAATCTTCTCCAACGGCTGACCCTCCCGCTGGCGAATCTTCACGAATAGCAGCTGCAGCAAGTGGCGGTACCCGTACGTGGCGGACGTTCCCGTGCCTTCGGGTCTGTCGAGGAGACCGCTCGCCACGTAGTAGCGCACTGCTCGCGCACTCGGCTCCGCGCGCGCAGCTGCATTGGTGGGACGCATCGCCGCTGCGTTCACGAGCGACGTCGCGTGCCCGGCCAGTCCGCGAGCATTCCACGGCGCGTGCCGACCGTGTGCTCTGAGTAACGGGACTGGTGAATCGGGCATGGGCAAAGAATAACGGACGCGCCAGTTACGCGACAGGAGCGCCCGTGTCGAGAGTGGATAAAAGAATGGCGGCGAGGCGCAAAGCGCCTCGCCGCCAACTTGGTGCCGGAAAGTGAACCTACTTTCTCTTGCGGCCGCCGGTCTTACGGCTCGCCTTCTTCGCCGATGACTTCCTGCGCGCTGTCTTCTTCCCTGCCGACTTCTTCTTCGCTGCAGCGCGGCGCGGCGCTTTCTTCGCCGCCTTCTTCTTGGCCTTTTTGGCCGCGGGCTTAGGCGCGGCCTTCTTCGCGGCCGGAGCCGGCTTGGGCGCGGGCGCCTTCGCAGCCGGATGCGCCGCCTTCTTTGCCGGCGGACGAGTAGCGGACCCCATGCCGCCCGCCGACGGCGTGGCCGGCGTGCTGATGATGGTCACTTCCTCGTCGACCTCAGCACCGTCCTCGTCGACCCCACCCTCCTCGTCGTCCTCATCCTCGTCGGTGCTGTCCCACAAATCATCGCTATGGGTCTTCATGCCCCAGCCGCTCGTCTCTTCCTCCTCCTCCTCATCATACGACGAGCCGCCGCCACCATATCCGATATCCTCCTCATCGTCATCGTGCTCGGAGAGGTGGAGCTTCTCGTTGTACTCGTCACCGCGCGGCATGATTGCCTCCTGTCGTGTTGTCGCGTAGCACAGTGGTGCTGCGGGTATATGCTCGATGAACGTCTTGAAGGGGAGCTCAGAGCCTCGCGCCATCGACCCCCCCGCCAGAAGCTCCCAATACAACACATCTCCCGATCCGTCAAGACGAGGGCCAACGCAGAAGCGCGCCCATCGCTTTCGACTGCCTCACGCGGACCCGAGATGCGCACCAAGACGCATCCTCGGGTCCCGTTGGTCAGTCGCCCGTGGCCGGCAGCGGCGCGCCCTCGGCCTGCTGCGGCTCGAACGCGTGCAACCGCCGCTGCAACGAATCGAGGTAGGTGTAGATCACGGGCGTGACATACAGTGTCACCAGCTGCGAAAAGGCGAGGCCGCCGCACACCGCGATGCCGAGTGGTCGCCGCGACTCCGCACCGGCGCCGGTGCCGAGCGCGATCGGCAGGGTGCCCATCAAGGCGGCCATCGTGGTCATCATGATTGGGCGGAAGCGGACGGAGCAGGCCTCGAGGATCGCGTCGTGTGCCGACTTCCCGTGGCCACGCTCGGCTTCGATGGCGAAGTCGATCATCATGATCGCGTTCTTCTTGACCAACCCGATGAGCATGATGATACCGACGAACGCGTAGATGCTCAGATCGGTGTGAAAGATGAACAGCGAGAGGAGCGCCCCGAATCCGGCGAAGGGCAGACCGGACAAGATCGTGAGCGGATGGACGAAGCTCTCGTAGAGAATGCCGAGCACGATGTAGATGACGACGACGGCCAGCACGAGAAGGCCCAACAATCCGGCCTGTGCCTGTTGGAACGCCTGCGCCGTTCCGGAGAACGCCGTCGACACACTCGCCGGAAGGATCTCGCTGGCGGCTTGCTGCACACGCCCCACTGCGTCGCCCAACGAAACGCCGGGCGCGAGGTTGAACGACAACGTCACCGACGGCAGTTGACCCGAGTGATTCACAGTGAGCGGACCGATGTCGGGCGACAGATGCGCCACCGCCGACAGCGGCACGAGATCACCGCTGCTCGACTTGACGTACAGGAGATTGAGAGCCGAGAGGTCGCGTTGGTACTGATCCTCGAGCTCCATCACGACCCAGTACTGGTTGTTCGACGTGTAAATGGTCGACACCTGTGCCTGACCGTACGCGTCGTACAGCGCGTTCTCGATCTGCGACGCGTTCACGCCTAACGACGACGCCCGGTCCCGATCGATCGCGACGTTCACCTGCGGGTTCTTGATCTGCAAGTCGGTGGTGACATCCTGCAGACCGGGAATGTTCTCCATGCGCGCCAGCAGCTTGTTGGACGCCGAGTACATCGCTTGAATGTCGGCGCTCTGGAGCGTGAACTGGTACTGGCTCTTGGTGGAGTGCCCGCCGATGTTGATCGCCGGAGGATTCTGCAGATAGACCCGCATGCCGGTGAGCGATGCGAATTTCTGCTCCTCCTCCTGCAGGATCTGGTCTGCCGACAACTTCCGCTGGTCGAGGGGCTTGAGGTGAAGCAGAACACGACCATCGTTGATCGTGTTGTTCGGCCCGCCGGTGCCTACCGAGACCATGTAATCGGAGACGTTCGGATCTGCTTGGATGATCTTCGAGACCTGCTCCGAATGCGCGACCATGGCGTCGAACGAGGTGCCCTCCGCCGTTTCAGTCGTTCCGAACAGGAAGCTCTGGTCCTCGCTGGGGAGGAATCCTTTGGGCGTTACGACTGCGAGCACTCCCGTGCCGAGCAAAATCAGGCCTGCGAACACGAGCACCTTGCGGCGGTGATCCATCGCGGTGCGCAGCGTGCGCTCGTACGCCGCGAGCACTCGATCGTAGATCCGCTCGGTGGCGTTGAAGAACCGGCCGTGTTCCTCGCCGTGATGCGACTTGAGGAACCGGCTGCACAGCATCGGCGTGAGGGTGAGCGAGACGAAGCCCGAAACCAGGATGGCGACGCCGATCGTCACCGCGAATTCGTGGAACAGGCGGCCGATGAGACCACCCATGAACAGAATCGGGATGAATACCGCCACGAGCGACATCGTCATCGACAAGATGGTGAAGCCGATCTCACGCGACCCATCGAGCGCGGCCTGGAACACCGGTTCGCCCATCTCGATGTGCCTAACGATGTTCTCGAGCATGACGATCGCGTCGTCGACGACGAAGCCAACTGAAAGCGTGAGCGCCATCAGGGACAGGTTGTCGAGACTGTAGTGCAGCAGATACATCACCGCGAACGTGCCGACTAACGACATCGGCAGCGCGAGGCTCGGAATCACGGTCGCCGAGACGTTCCTGAGGAACAGGAAGATCACGAGCACGACCAGGCACAGCGTAATGAAGAGCGTGAACTTCACATCCTTCACGGACGCCGCGATGGACTCGGAGTGGTCGTGCAGCACGTCGACGCGGACGGAGGGCGGGAATTCTTCCTCCATCTGCTTGAGCGCCTGCTTGACCCCCGTCGCCACCTGCACCGTGTTGGTGCCCGGCTGGCGTTGAATGGCGAGCACGATGGCGCGCGCACCGTTGTACCAACTTGCCTGGTGCGAGTCCTGGACGCCGTCCACGATGTTGCCGATGTCCTCGAGCCGCACGGGCGCGCCGTCGCGGTAGGCGACGATCATCGGTCGGAACGCTTTCGCGTCTTGCAACTGTCCGTCTGCCTGGACTGTGTAGGCTTTGTTCGCGCCCCACAGTACGCCCGTCGGCAAATTCACGTTCGCGTTGTCGATCGCATTGACCACTTCGTCGATGCCGATTTTGCGAATCGCCATCGCCTGCGGATCCAGCTGCACCCGCACGGCGTACTTCATCGAGCCGTACACCTGTACCTGCGCGACGCCCGAGACGGTCGACAGCCGTTGGGCGAGATACGTCTCGGCGTACTCGTCGAGCTGCGACAGGGGAAGCGTCTTCGATGTGAGCGCGAGATAGAGAATCGCCGACGCGGATGGGTCGACCTTCTGATACGACGGCGGAATGATGTTCTGCGGCAGCTGGCGCAGCGTTTTCGAGATCGCGGCCTGCACATCCTGCGCGGCCGCGTCGATGTTGCGGTCCAGCGTGAACTGCAAGACGATGTTCGTCGACCCCTGGCTGCTGCTCGACGTCATGACGTCGATGCCGGCGATGGTCGAGAACTGTTTTTCGAGCGGCGTCGCCACGGCGGACGCCATCGTTTCAGGACTGGCGCCCGGAAGAGACGCGCTGACGTTGATCGTCGGGTAGTCGACCGTCGGCAGATCGCTGACGGCGAGTTGGCGGTAGGCCACGATCCCGAAGATCAGAATGCCCATCATGACGAGCGTCGTCATGACGGGCCGTCGAATCCAGATTCCCGCGATATTCATCAGG